>JBGTMR010000136.1:0-15274 GCA_041743485.1 Pyrinomonadaceae bacterium | reverse complement strand
TTGACGGTCAAAGGTATGCCGTCGAACAGACGGTGCTTGAGTTTTCTTTTCGAGCCGAACTCTTCATATTTCTTTTCCTTTTGCGGTTCTTTTGTCGCTTTGCTCGTTGCGAATCCCGTCACGCATACGATGATAAAGCAGACGAAGCATAAGGCGGCTATCGCACTTGCTTTGTACCGACGAATAAAGTTTTTCATACTGAATGTTCTCCTTTGTGGTTGAGAGCGTCACAGTGAGGATGAAGATAGTGGAAGCGTCGGCAAGAATGTACCGATGCATTGGCGTGAGGGGTAGCAATCTTTTACACCCGCGATGCATTCGTGTCAATGAAAATAAATGTTAAAGCAAGCGGAAGTTTTAACCGTGCTGATGAGCATCCAACTCGCGTGTGTTTTCGGGTCACAAGTAGAAGCTGATTTCAACTTATCGAGTTCATGTTTCTTGCCGCCCCTCATCGAATCCTTCCGCATCGCCGCATCGAGTTTGCGGGCTAATAAAACAATCGGCATCGAATGATAATGAGAAATGAGAAGATGAACATTAAATTAGGAGACGAGAAGATGAACATTAAAATCTTTCCTCAACACACTATAAGCGCGTCTGCATTTCTTATCGCACAGCGCACACGCACACCGCGCGGCACGTTGCGATGCTTGTGCGCCGTCGCGTGCCTCATCGCATCCTTATCTTCCGTCTCGACCGCGCAACGCCGCACACGCGCCGCCTCACCGCGCACTCCGTCAACAACATCAACCCAAACGTCAACCGCGACGCGCTCGATTACGATTCGCACCGAACCCGCGACCGTCGTTTGGATTGACGACATACGCTACGGCACGACCGACGCTTCCGGCACGCTCCTCATCCCGAAAGCCCCCGCCGGACGCCACACACTTCGCGCCCGCGCCGCAGGATTTGCCGAACACACGCAGTCCGTCGTCATCACCCCGAATCTCGCCTTAACCGTGCGTCTCACGCCGACCACAGACGCCGCCGAACTCGCGTTTCAACAAGCCGAAGCCGGACGCGAAAAAGGTGACACGCCGGGCGTCCAAACGGCGATTGAAAATTACCGTCGCGCAATTTCCCTGCGCCCGCGTCCCGCGATTCTATTCGCCGCGCACATCGGTTTAGCCCGCACGCTTGCCGACACCGCCGACTATGCGGGTGCGCTCGAACAGGTTGATGCGGCGCGCCGTGCGCGTCCCAACAACCCCGAAGCCTCTGCCGTCGAAGGGCGCGTACTGCTTTCCCAAAATGATACCGAAGGCGCGATTGCCGCGTTCAACCGCGCGATACGCGAAGGGCGCGGCGTCCAACCCGAAGCCTTCACCGGACTCGGCAGAATCCACGAAGAACGCGGCGACCACGCGCAAGCCGTCGTCGCTTTCAAAAAGGCGGTCGCTCAACTGAACGACACCGAACCCGTGCTGTATCAACTTCTCGGCTCGGCGCATGAGCAAGCCGAACAATTCAAAGAAGCCGTCGCCGCCTACGAAAAGTATCTTCAACTCGCACCCAACGGACGCCTCGCCCCCGCGATTGCCTCCGTTATCGAACAACTCCGCCGTCAGGCAAACGGCGAAAGCGTGCTTCAACCTTAAAGCAACGTCAGTTCGCTATAAGGTTTTCAGCCTCGTAAGAGGCGATATAATCATAGCCCACGGCGTGAGCCGTGGGTCGTGTGTTTCATAAATGTTCAAGCCCCGTTAGGGCAATGGCATTAAGTTAAGCCGGTTGGGTTAGGCGAGCGAGGGCGTAAAACCAAGCAGTTTGGGAATCTCAAATTTGAAATTTGAAATCTTCAATCCCTTAACTTAATGCCATTGCCCTGACGGGGGCTAATGAAGTCTTGCGTCACTCCTCACATTAAAGCGATGCGAGTCTTAAATGACGTGCCAGCCGTGTTAAAAATCTTCGCGTGTGCGCGGCTTCATAGCCGATGATTTCGCTTTCACTTCTGCGTGCGGCAAACAGTTCGCTCATTAAACGAGAGAGTGATGCGGCATCGTCCACGTCGTACCACGCGGGCAACAATTCAACTTCCAAAGCTATGTCGGCGGCGCGTTCAAGCGTCTGTGTGAGAACGCGCGCGGTACTCCATTCGATGTCGGAAAAAAGATGATGATGCGTCTCTGTGAATCCGATGAGGTAGTAGCCGCCGTCTTCCGCCGCGCCGATGACGACGCGCCGCTCATCTGAAAACATCAAGCGTGTGACGGCTTGCGTGAGATACGCGGCGGGCAAGGTCGGGCTGTCGCCGCCGATGAGACACACGGCGGAAAAGCCTTGATGAAACAAATCTTCGGCGGCGTTTATCAATCGCGCGTCAAGCGTCTCGCCGCGTTGCGGCAGATGATGAAAAGTCGCGGGCAGCCATTCAGCGAGCGACGCGCGGGCATCGTCCGGCGTATAGACCGCGACGCCTTCAACCATGACGTTGGTTACGACATTAGTTGTGATGTCGGTTGTGTTTTTTGATTGTTCGTGCGATGTGAAAGCCTGACAAACTCGATTGATGTTCGCGGTTAAATCGCGCAGAAAACAGAGACTCAAATCCGCCGCTTCCGTGTGTGTGAGCGGCGGTACGAGTCGCGTCTTGACCGCACCCGCGCGCGGAACTTTCATCATCACCGCGAGGGCGCATCGTCGCGGTGATGATGCGTTTTGAGATTCACTCACGCGACGTTAATTTCGGCGTCGGAGTCAAGGAAAAGATACGGACGCCATTCGGGGCGCGTGAGGGCGAAGTGGTGAAGCACGGCGCGGTCTAAACCGTATCGCAGAGCGGACGGCGAAGCGAGAAGCGGCATACGGGCTTCGTCCGGCGTGCGGTCGCCTTTGCGTTGATTGCACGCGATACATGCCGCGCATAAGTTTTCGGCTTCGGTGCGCCCGCCGCGCGAACGCGGCATGATGTGGTCGAGCGTCAAGTCGAAAAGCGTTCCGCGCACGCCGCAATACTGGCAACGCATACGGTCGCGCATCAAAATACGTTGACGCTGTTTGCCCGCCTGCCCACGACGACGGCGGCGCACGTCTATGTATTCGACAAGGCGAATTATGCTCGGAACTTCAAACGTGAAATGCTGTGAACGCAAAACGCGCGTGCCGTCGCGCACAACGGTTTCCGCCGTGCGCTTATACACAAGCCGCACCGCGCGCGGAACATCCACCGTGCCGAGTGCTTCATAAGAAGCGTTCAAGAGTAAGACCCTGCGTGAAAGAACCATACATTGTGTCTCCTGAACGCAGATTATAAAACATATTGTGGTCTGTGTGGTTTTAAGTTTTGGTTACAAAGATGAATCGTCAACGGCAGTTGAATTGGTTTGACCCGTCAGTAACTTATAATTCACAATACTCCGCGTGACGATTTATCCGAAAGAGATTGAAATTTATGTCGCCGAAGATGGCAAAGTGCCGTTTAACGTGTGGTTGGAAGGCATCGTATCGCCCAAGACCCGACAGGTTATTGACGCCCGCATCGCTCGCATCAGAATAGGCTTGATGGGGGATGTGAATACAATCGGCGAAGGAGTACATGAATTCAGAATTGATTTCGGGGCGGGCTATCGAATCTATTTTGCGAACGCGGGACAAACTTTGATTTTGCTGCTTTGCGGCGGCGACAAAAGCACGCAAAAGAAAGACGCGAAGTTAGCGAAAACATATTGGGCTGATTACCAAGCGCGTAAAGCGAAAGAGATTGAGAGGAAATGAATATGGGCAAACCGTCTGTGAAGTACAAAGAATCTTTGCACGAACGCCTCGCCGACCCGGAATATGCCGCCGGGTATTTGGATGCCGCTTTGGAAGACGGCGACCCGCGCGTGTTTTTACTTGCGCTTCGTGATGTGGCGGAAGTGCATGGCATCGCCAAAGTCGCTAATGGCGCGGGATTGAAGCGCGAAAGCACCTACCGGATTTTATCCGAGCAGGGCAACCCGGAGCTTAAAAGTCTTAACGCCCTGCTGCATACTCTAGGCTTGCGGTTGGCGGTGGCGGTAGCAAACTAAACACGCCTGAACCATGTATCACGTTATCGCATTCGATTGAATAAAAGTCTTTGCGTTTAATGTCCCGAATACCAATCATAGCCGCGCTCCGCCCAGAAATCGGCGGGGCGGGCGTCGGTGAACTCGATGCGCCCGATGCGCTTGATGTGCTTGATGCCGTACTTGACCGGAGTGACGAGACGAAGCGGCGCGCCGTGCGGCATGTTGAGCGGTTCGCCGTTCATCTCGTAACAGAGCAGAGTTTGCGGATGCAAAGCACTCGCCATGTCCATGCCGACGTAGTAACCGCCGTCGGGTGTGACGAGCGACACATAGCGCACGAGGTCTTCGGCGCGGCTCATAACATCGGACGCCGAACCGTCGCGCGTCGGCGGTTGAAAAGTTTTGGCGAAGTCGGAGAAGCGCGCTCCAGCCCAATTAACAATCACGCTCCAACCCTCAATGCACTTGAGTTCGGTCGTCATCTCGACACGCGGCAAACGCTTGATGTCGTCAAGGGTCAAAAGCAAACCGGACTCGTTCGTTTTAGGCGCGGCGCGTGTTTCCATCATGTTCGATGTGCGCTCGTCCGGCGCGGATTTCGCATCCGGGTTTTCGTGTCGCCCGCTCGAATCGTCGCCGGAGTTCTCGTTGTCCATCGCCGTCATGTACGCGATGTCATCGGTGTACTGCGGGAACGAACGCGCGTCTCGCACGCCGACGACTTGCAGCCGCCACGCTTCCGCGTTAAAGCCTTCGCTCATACCTTCGCCGCCGTTGATGCGCGGTTCGCGTGCCTGTGCGCGCGGAAATTCGGGGGCGAGGCGCGACGAACTGAAATAAGCTTCCGATAGGCGGCGATTAAATTCATGCGAGGCACGCAGGGGTGACGGGATACCATTGGCGTCGGGTCGCGCGTGCAGCCAACGCCAACCGCCGTAAGCACCGAGAGCCGCGATGCCGCCGATGATAAACGTGCGCCGCGAACGCTCGCCCATCGCGCGTTTAGCCGCATCATCCGCCATCACGGGCGAGAGGCGACGCGCTTCACCCGTGATAAAAGCACTGTTCTCTTTGTCCGCTTGCGGGGCGATGCTTTCCGTTTGCGGTGTGTGACTCGCATTGTGTTCCGCCGTCTGTTCTTCGTCATGCTGTGTCGCGGTCGCTTCGGTCGCGGCTACATTCGTTGGAGTTGTTTGCGTCGCGGTTGATTGCGGCGCGTCTGCTTCGATTGAATTTGTGTTTGCCGTCGTTTCAATCTCGCCCGCTTCGATTGATTCAGGCGTCCCGCGTTCGTCAATTATCTTGGATTCTTCGTTCATGAGCGGACACCTCCGGTTTCCGGCGACATGGTTTCCGGCATCGTGTTTTCGATTGGCGTCGAATCAACTTTGACGAGTTCATAGCCGGTAATCATCGAGCGGAAATTGTTCCATCCGGCGCGTGCGACTTGCGCGACATGCGTTAAGAAAAACAGAACATACAAAATCGTCAACCAGAAATGTTCCCAACGCGCCCACTCGTAACCGCCGAGCAGCCATGTCAGCCACGCGAAACTGACCGGCTTATAAATCGCCAAGCCGGTCAGAATCGAACCCGCGCCCATCACGATGACGCCCGTATAAGCGATGCGCTGCGCGTCGTTATACTTGCCCTGCGGCGGATGTTTTTTGCTTAAATATAAATCATAAAGCGTGACCTGCAACGCGCGCCGGAAGCTTCCTTTAACCGGAACAAGGGCGCGCCATTCGCCGGAGATGACTGTATAAGCGACGTACAAAATCCCGTTGATAAGGAACAGCCACATGAAGAAGAAATGAAGTGCCATGCCTTCCGCGAGACGAAACGGAACGCCGAGCGTTTCAAAAAAACCTTGCGGGAAAAAGTGAAACAACTCATAGCCGAACAGCCTGATGCCATACACGGAGTTCGACCAGTAAATCAACAGCCCGCTCCAAATCATCAAAGCGAGCAGCGGAAAGTTTATCCAGTGCAGCCACCTGATTGCGAGCGCGTGCTTGTACTCTAATCGTTTAGCCATCGGGGAAATCTCCTGATTTTTAATGCGTGGAAGAAAGATGACGAGGACTTAAATGCTTGTAATTAAGATGCCCCGCGCGAGGCGATTTATTCCATTCGCGGATAACTTCATGTTACATCAACTCTGCCTGAGCGACATCACTTCGCGGGCGATTGCCGTTTTATCTTCTTCTTCTCCGACTTCGGCTAAGGCGCGGGAATCCAAGAGCATCGCGCATAACGTGGAAGATGTAGTTCTGTTCCTGCACGCCGTGAAAGAGATGCGCCATCGCCCCGCCCGCGTAAATCGCCACGTCTTCGCCCGCGTGCGTTTCGCTGGCAAGCGGCGTGCGGGCTTCCTGTAAATAGTCGGGGGCGGTGGTGTCGGTCGTGGTGATGTCGGGGCGCGGCTTGTCTTTGGTTGCCGCTCCGGGTCCGTTGAGATAACCGAGCGTCGTGTAAGGTCTGCCTTCGCGGTCGCGCGCGGGCTGACCGGCGGCTCCGCCCTGCGCGTTGTTCTCGCGCGTGAGTCCGAGTATGTCGTTGCCGCGCGCCGGATAGCCGCCGATGGAGAAGACATGGCTGTGGTCGGCGGTGACGATAACGAGCGTATCGCGCAAGTTGATTTTACCGAGCGCGGTCTTGACGGCGTTCGAGAATTCGATGGTGTCCGTTAAGGCGCGGTAAGCGTTGCCGTCGTGATGCGCGTGGTCTATCCGCCCGCCTTCGACCATTAAAAAGTAGCCGCGCGGGTTGCGCGCGAGCATGTCAATCGCCTTCGCGGTCATCTCGGAAAGCGAAGGTTCACCCGCCGTATCTTTTGCGCGGTCGTGTTCGTATTTGACGTGCGACGGTTCAAAGAGTCCGAGCAGGCGCGACGTGCGGCGCGGGTCTATCGCATCGAACTGACTCTTATTCCAAACGTAACTTGAGCCTCTGCGTTTCGCTTGCCACTCGCGTGTCAAGTCGCGCTTATCGAGACGTTCGCCTTTGCGGTCGTTGTATTCAGGGTCGTTCGTCTCGCGTGGCAAGAACTTGGTACGCCCGCCGCCGAGCGCGACTTCGAGACCGTTGCCGTAAGGAAACTCTATGAGTTGACGGGCGATGTCGGGATAGTCGTCGGCGCGGGCTTCGACGGATAAGTTGTTGTCCGATTCCCAATCGCGTTCGGGCGAATGCGCGTAAGTCGCGGCGGGCGTGGCGTGTGTGATGCGTGCGGTCGAGACGACTCCGGTTGAAAGTCCGGCGCGCTCTGCCAGCATCAGGATTGAAGGAAGTTCGTTGCCTTCGACGCTCGTGTGGTCGCCGGGTATCACGTCTTGGTCAACCGAAATCACGCCGTCTTTGGTTTTGACTCCGGTGACAATCGCGGTCATCGTCGGAGCGGAATCGGGCGTTTGTTGATTGACGCTGTACGTCTTTGACAGGGCGACATAAGGCAGACGCTCGAAGCTCAAGAGGTTTTCTTCGCCGCTTTCGCCGCGCAGTTGACCTTCGAGAATGCGGGCGGCGGTGACGGTCGCAACGCCCATGCCGTCACCGACAAACAGGATGACGTTACGCGCCCGATTAACTCGCGTTCTCAAATTTTTAGCTTGTACGACCGCGCGCCGTCCGTCCGCGTACCACTGGCGGCGACTCTCTTGCCGTTTCACAGGGCGCGGAGCGGGAGCGGTTTTTTGGGCGAAAGTTTTAATCGGCGTGAGAGTGGAAAAGCACATCGTAATTGACAGCGCGAAGATGATCGAACGAAATTTGAATGTGTCTCGGACGTTAAGCATCATGTCGGTTTCAAGCCTTTTGATTTGGAAATTTGTCATGAAAAATTGCGGGCATCACAAACGGTTTTCAATGTCCGTTTGTGATGCCCGCATTCTATGTCATGGACGCCCGCGTTTGCGAAAAATCAGAAGAAACGAATCGTATAAGCGACTCGCACGCCGCGCCCGATTTCCGGGGCGAGGTCTTTGATGAACGACGTGTGATTGCGATAAAGCCTGTCGTTTAAGTTGAAGCCGCTGACGGAAATGATATGCGCGAAGTGCGCGGTCGGAATCGTGTATGTGCCGCGCAGGTTGAAGATTCCATAACCGGCGGTAGGGGTTTCATTCGTAAAAATTTCCGATTGGTCACTGACGAACACGGCTTCCGGCTGCACACGCAGACCACCCGCGATGAACTCAACTCCGACGCGGGCGCGCGAAGGCGGGATGCGCGGAAGCGGTGTGTCCGTATCGGTCAGGCGCGCGTTGACGGTATCGAAAGTCGCGTTGAGCAGCAAGCGGTTTTTAATTACGGCGAAGTCGCCGCCGATTTCCGCACCCGTGAAACGCGCGTCGGCTTGCGAATAATTGGCGACGGGCAGGTTGTCTTCAATCTCTCCGGTCGGTGCTAAAAACACGAAGTCGCTGATGCGGTAAAAGTATCCGTTGGCTTCGAGACGAAGGCGATTGCCC
Source organism: Pyrinomonadaceae bacterium (assembly GCA_041743485.1). GTDB lineage: Bacteria > Acidobacteriota > Blastocatellia > Pyrinomonadales > Pyrinomonadaceae > JANDLT01. The sequence goes on along the minus strand of JBGTMR010000136.1, from coordinate 6,801 downwards.
GCGTAACGAAACCCGAAATCGGCGGCGTTCGACTGTTCCCTAGTCAAATCTTGATTGCCGACTTCAAAGGTCAGCGTGCCGATGTGCGCTCCGAAATTGTAGAGTTCTTCGAGTGCCGGAGAGCGATACGAATGCGCGAAACTGCCGACGAGTGAGCCACCTTCAAACAACCTATAACGGACGCCAACCGAACCGGAGAAGCCCGTGAAGTTACGATTACGCAAGCCGTCGGGACGGTAACGATTCGTTTCGACGCGCCCGCCGAATTGGACGACGGTGCGCTCGAAGTTCAATTCTTCTAAAGCGAAAACGGCGAATCCGGTTTGCGTGACGGGCGGGGCGAGGGCTTCCGCGCCCGTCGTCAGATAATCACGATTTAAGCCTTGAAACCCGAAGCGACCCGAAAGCAAGCCGCGCCGTTGTTGTTCAAACACCGCGCGATAGCTGAATTGGTCGTTATCAAAAACCGTCCCGACTTCCGCGCCTTCGAGTTCTTTGTGTTGATAGTCCGAGTATTCGGCGAACATCTGCACGCCGGAGACAAACGAATTTTCGAGGTCGCGCAAGCCGCCGCTGAAACGAAAATTCTGGCGACGCATTCTCAAACTGATGTTTGCGACATCCTCAAGGTCAGGCGGCAATATGTCGCCCGCCGGACGCACGCTCACGGCTTCGCCTTCCGCTTCTTCCTCACCTTCAAAGAGTCCGGCGAACGGCACGCCGTACAGCCGATTATCGTATCCGGCTTTGAGTTTGAAATAGAATTTATCACCGAAATAACCGAAGCCCGCCGAGCCGTCGTAAGAGCGCGTTTGCGAATTGACGACTCTGCCGAGCGGCGTTTCGTAATCCTCACTGCGCCCGCCGCCGCCGTCGGCAAATAAGGTGAACCTACTTCCGATTGGCATTTCAAATCCGGCGGCACCGCCGCGTTGACGGTTGTTTGAGCCGCCGTATCCGGTCAAATACCCGCGCGGTTCAGACGGTGCGGTTTCGCGCCCCGTGATGGTATTGACGACGCCGCCGAGAGCATTCGAGCCGTAGAGCAACGTCGCCGGACCTCTCACGATTTCAACGCGCTCAAGGTTTAAGACGTTGACGGGTTCGCCATGATCGCCGGATTGCGAACCGACCGAACCGATGGGCAGATTGTCCTGCAAAACAAGTACGCGGTCACCGTCAAATCCGCGAATAATGGGGCGCGTCGAACCGGGTCCGAAACTGCGTTTGGCGACGCCGGGTTGATATTCGAGAACATCGCCCAAGCCGGTCGCCACGCGCTCCGTCAATTCAATCGCATCAACCACCGTCGTCGGACGAATCGCTTCGGCAACCGTCTCCTCTGTGCTTGAAGCCGTGACCGTCACGTCTTCACGAATCGGGGCGACACTGACCGCGATGTCGAGCGTCGCCGTGTCGCCGCTTGCGATGCGAACACGTTGAATGCGGTCGGGAAAGCGTGTCAGGCGCGCCGCGACATCGTAAGTCCCCGCCGGGACGTTTTGAAATTCATAGCTTCCGTCTTCGCCCGTGCGCGTCATGCGTCCGAGTTGAACGATGATAACGGTCGCGTTATCAACAATCGTGTCGTTGGCTTCAAAGCGCACTGTGCCGCGCAGAGTTCCGCCCGCAGTTTGCGCTTGAGTGCCGACGGCAAACACCATGATGAGCAAGATAAAGATGCCGACGATACCGCCGGAACGTGTTTGATGAGTCATTAAAAATCCCCTTAAAAGTTCACTGTAAAATTCGCTGTCCGATGATGTGAAATCGGCGAGTGAGTTAATCGGGGATGATACGCGGCGGGCGCGACGGCGGGCGACAACTATTTAATGAACGGTCGAAATCAACCAACGAACGGTCATCAGGTTCAAATGAACAGGGTGAGCGAAGGACAAAGCAGACGGCTACAAACGAAGCAACTGCTCACGCAGCACACGCGCATTGCTCCGGCTGACTTGAAGCTGCTGCCCTGTGGAGAGCGTCAAAATGTATGTGCCGCCGGGAAGCGGATTGACGCGCTGAATCATTTCACGATTGGCGAGTGTGCCGCGCGAAAGGCGGACGAACAGACTTGAATCGAGTCGGGCTTCCAAATCTTTCAAGCGGTAGTTGATGATGTAGCGTTCGCCGCTTTTTGTGTGAAGGTGAAGCAGTTCGCCGTCCGCGATGACGGAAGCGACGGAACGCGCGGGCAATAACACGATTTCGCCGCCCGCGCGCCGCACCGGAATCTGTTCGAGAAATGCGCGCGGGCTTTCTTGGTCGTAAGTTTCAATCGCTCCGCGCAAGTGGGCGGCTTCGGTGTGGCGAACGTCCGCCGGATGTTCGGCTTGCTCCAAACGCTCCTGCGCGCGAAGCAAAGTTTGACCTAGCCGCGCGCGCTCCACAGGCTTGAGCAAATAATCAATCGCGTTTAATTCAAACGCCCGCACTGCGTATTCGTCGTAAGCCGTGACGAACGCGACAAGCGGTAATAGGTTTTTTTTGACGAAGCGCACGACGCTCAAACCGTTCACTTCCGGCATCTGCAAATCGAGCAACGCGAGGTCGGGCTTTTCCCGTTCAATCGCTTCAATCGCCCTCCCGCCGTCGGCGGCTTCGGCAACGACTTCGACGTTCTCGAACGTCCCCAACATCGCCACAAGGTAAGAGCGAGCCGGACGCTCGTCATCCGCGACAACCACGCGCAATCGTTCGTTCGTCACGTTCGTTTCTCCGTCGTGGTGGATGATGATGCGACGAACGGCGGCAAGTTTGAAACGTCCGCCGGGATGCCGTTCGTTCGCACGTCGCGCACGGGAACGCGCAAAGTGACGGACGTTCCTTCGCCCGTCGCGCTTGTGATGTGAAGTTCGCCCGCCGCCCCGCAACACAAACGCAAACGCTGTTCGACATTGCTGAGTCCGACGCCCGCGCTTCTTCCGGCGGCGAGTTGCGCGCTGCTTACGCCCGCGCCCGTGTCCGCGACGTTGATGATTAGCGTGTCGTTTTCTTCGACGTGCGCCGCGATGGTGATTTCGCCGCCCGCGCGGAGCAAAGTGATGCCGTGCTTAATCGCGTTCTCGACCAACGGTTGAATGACAAGCGACGGCACAATCAGTTCGTGCAATTCATGCGCGACATCGAAGCGCACGCGCAAGCGTTCCTCAAACCGCGCGCGTTCGATGTCAAGGTAAGCTTCGACCAACTTCAATTCCTCGCCGAGCGTCGTCCACGCTTCGCCCGCGCGCAACACCCTACGCAGTAAATCCGTCAAGCGCATCAACGTCTCAAGGGCGCGCGGCGGCGAAGTCTGAATCAGATAACCGATGGTCGTTAAGGCGTTAAATAAAAAATGCGGATTGATTTGCGAGCGTAACGCGCGCAGTTCAGCTTCCGTCACGAGCTTCGATATTTCCTGTTCGCGTTGAACCTGTTCGCACCGCTCATGCGTCACGCGCAGTTGGTCTATGCGGCGGGCGATAATCACCGCGACGGCTTCGAGCATCTCGAAGTCATCGGAAAACAGACGCCGCCCGCCCGCGAGTTCGCCGATAATCAATTCATAATGCGGTGCTTCGGTCGTCGTAATCTCGACGCTGAAACTCTCCGCATCTTGAGTCTTAGCCTGTGTCGTAATTGCCTCACTAACCTTGCGCCACGCGAGACTGTCCGCCGTCAGCGCGGGGCGAAGACGCGCGCACACATCGTCAAGAAGTTGCGGAACTGACTCGCGCCCCTGAACCGCGTGCGCGACATCGGCGCGAAGTTCGGCGTAGTCCGCGCGCCGCAGCACGGCTTTATCAACGAATCGCGCGGTCAAGTTCGCAAGGTACGGATAAACGAAAATCGTTCCCGCCCACACCACGAACATCACGCTCAAAGCGCGCCCGTTCAGACGCCATCCGAAACCCGCACCGTCCTCCGCAAACGGCAGCGCGAACAACCACGCGCACGACAGCCACGCCGCCGCGACGAGTCCCACCAGCGTGAGCAGATTGAGAGCGCGTTTTAAGAAAACATCGGCGAACGCGAAACGATAATCTTGATACAGAATCGCAAACGCGAGCGGCAGAGAAGCGTGATGCCCGACGAGTTCGATATACCAGCGTTCATGATTGCCCTCACTTCCACCGATGGAAAGATGCAAAGCAGAGACGGCGAAAACCGCGAGTGCCGTCGCCCACACCGCGCGCCGCGCACCCTGTTCGCCGCGCGTCACACGAAACAGACACAGCATCAACACCGCAAACCCAATCGTCGAAATGTACAACGCGATTCTCGATAACGAATTGCCCGCGACAACCAAACGCCCCAAGTGCATCACGGCGGCGACGCAAGAAAGCGCGTAAGCGGCTGCGGTCAACCATCGCCCGCGCGTCGTTCCCCTATCGCGCGAGGCGTTCGGCGTCATCACCGAATGCACGACGACGGCGGGCAAGAATCCGAGTGCCGACAGCGACACGGCTTCTATCAACACGATGCCCGCCCCGCTTATCGTTTCAATTCCTAGCGCGGGCAGAGCGTGCGTGACGAGTGTTCCGGCGTTCCACATCAAACCGAGAATCGCCGTCACCAAAGGCAGCTTATCGAACCCGCCGAAGCGCGCCGCGCCATGCCGCTTCCCTTCGCCCGCGCGCACCGACCGCACCGCGATGGCGAACAGCATCGCGTACAACGCCAAGCCTAAGCCCCAGCCAAGCGCGTTAATCAAAGCGGCAAAATCGAAACGATTGTTCATCATGAGCGGTTCACAATCTTATACCGGAATGCAAAATGAGTTTAGGTATAGCCGGTTAGGGATGAAGTATAACGGAGGTGAACGGAGGCATAACGGAGGTTAGCGGAGAAAGACAAATTAAGGTTCTCTCCGTTCTACTCCGTTATGCCTCCGTTCACCTCCGTTAAACCTACTTTTCAGTATCGAAATCTCATATCGTTTTTGCAAGTCGGTATTAGCTTAAATCAAGAACGACATTAAGCCATAAAACGAAACGTCGAAACCGGATTCAACCGTTTTCGACGTTTCGCAGTTGTTATAAGTAGCGGGAGCGTGGCTCGAACACGCGACCTTGAGGTTATGAATCTCACGCTCTAACCAGCTGAGCTACCCCGCCGTATCGTTTTTAGCGAACCGACATTATTGAGAAGCCGGACGCGAAACGTCAAGCGGCACACATGGCGAAACCCTTTTAAGAACCACCGGACAAGTTGCCACACCTTTCGTCTGCCGCCTATCATCGAAGTTATTACGACACGAAATCTGATTTGTGGAACAAAAGGATTTAACTCAAATGTCTTTGATGATTCATCGCCCGCGACGTTTGCGGCGAAGTCCAAATTTGCGCGCGATGGTGCGCGAAACCAGACTCGCGGTCGAGCAACTCGTGTTGCCATTGTTCGCGTGCGAAGGCACGGGCGTGCGGCGCGAAGTCGCTTCGATGCCGGGTGTGTTTAATCTGTCGGTTGATGAAATCGTTCGTGAAGCACAGGCGGCGACGGAAGACGGCATCCGCGCCGTTCTGTTGTTCGGCATCCCCGATGCGAAAGATGAAACGGCTTCGGGCGCGTTCGCTAAAAACGGAATCGTGCAACGGGCGATTGCCGCCGTGAAAAAGAGTGTGCCGGAGATGACCGTGATTGCCGATACATGTTTGTGCGAATACACATCGCACGGGCATTGCGGCGTCGTGCGCGGCGGTGAAGTTTTGAATGATGAATCGCTAAAGCTCCTTGCGCGCACGGCAATCAGTCAGGCGGCGGCGGGCGCGGATATAGTCGCGCCGTCGGCGATGATGGACGGACAGGTCGCGGCGATTCGTGAAGCTTTGGATGAAAACACCTTTGAAGGCACGCCGATTATGGCTTATGCGTCGAAGTTCGCTTCCGGTTTATACAGCCCGTTCCGTGACGCGGCGGCGAGTGCGCCGTCATTCGGTGACAGACGCGCGTATCAGATGGACGCGGCGAACGCGCGTGAAGCCTTGCGCGAAGCCGAACTCGATTACGCGGAAGGCGCGGATATTTTGATGGTCAAGCCTGCGACTTTATATCTGGACATCGTGCGCGCGGTGCGTGACCGCTTCGATGTTCCGGTCGCGGCGTATCACGTTTCGGGCGAGTACGCGATGCTCAAAGCCGCCGCGCAACTCGGATGGATTGATGAGGAGCGTGTGATGATGGAGACGCTGTTAGGGATTCGCCGCGCGGGTGCGGATATAATCATCACCTATTACGCGCGCCACGCGGCAAGGTTGTTGAAGAATTGAATGATTGATTCATCAATTCATTGATTCAATTCCCGAAATGAGTTGTGGTGAAGCAATCATTATAAGGAGACAACATGAGCGAAATCAGAGACGATGAGTGGCGGCAACGGCAGATGGATTTCATCCTTGCCCAGCAAGCCAAGTTCACGACCGACATAGACCGTCTGCGCGAATCAGATGAGGAACTGCGGAGCGTCCTTGCCGGATACATGATTGAATCAAACGAGCGTATGACGCGCGCTGAAACATTTGCGGCGCAAACCGCAGCATCGGCAGCGCAAACCGCATCATTATCGGAGCGAACGGCGCAACTGCTTTACGCTTCGTTGGAAGATCAAGAAAGCTTGCGGCGAGAGATTCGCAACCTGACCACCGTGACCGACCGCATCGGTGATGCCGTCGCGTTTCTGATTGACCGCGATGCGAAGCGGGGAAATGGCGCGAACGGTTCAGGCGACGGCAGTATGTGAATAGAAGTGGGCGCGAATCGTGACACCACGATGCACGGCAAAGTGATTGAATCATTGATTCATCGGTTCATTGATTCAAT
>JBGTMR010000135.1:0-4238 GCA_041743485.1 Pyrinomonadaceae bacterium | reverse complement strand
CTTGAAACCCTGACGCTCGAAGGCAATCGCTTTTACATCACACCGCCGCCCGATTCCATATCCGACAACGCGCGCGACGAACGCGAATATCTTTCCGGGTTCAATCGTTACACGTTGCCGTTTCTATTGATGAAGCACCACGCCGCGCCGCGTTATATGAGGCTTGCGGCGGACGCTTCCGGCGCGCGATTACCGTCGCCGTTCGTCTCCGAGTTTTTCAGCCGCGCATGGGGAGAATACGCGGCTCGCTTGCTCATTGAGCGTGGTTTCGGCGGCGGCAACCCCAAGTTTCGCTTCGCCGCTTTATACCTTCGCCAACTCGCTTTGTGCCGCGCGATTGCCGACGTGCGCGTTCACACCGAAGGCATGAGCGAAGCGGAAGCCATTGGTTTTATTCAACGCGAAGCCGATGTGCCGCGAAACATCGCCCGGCGCGAAGCGCGTTGGCTGTGGCTTCACCCGACGCTCGCGGTTGCCGATACGACGGGCGCGAATCTCATACATCGTCTGTTTGTGACATCCGCCGCCGCAAGTGAAAATGATAAAGCAAGTTTCGAGTCGCTCGCTCGCGGGTTGATGCTCAATGCACATCTGCCGCTTGAAACGGCGGTCAATCGCACGGCGAATCGTGTTTCAGTGACGGGAAGTGATGCCGCAAACCTTGCCCGTGTTTCATCCGGTGCAACGCCTGCCGCGCAAGCAAATGAACCCGATTCGACGAGCGTTGATTTCACCCTTATCGCTACCGGAACGATGAGCGATTATGAAGGCGGGCGGGCGATTGAATTCGTTTCCAACGAACAGGCTTGGCGACAGACATGGCGTCAAACTCTTAACGCGAACGCGCCCGTGCCGGACATCAACTTTGCGACGCGCTCTGTCATCATCGTGCGACAGGGCGCGCGTCCTTCCGCCGGATACAGCGTTTCCGTGCGCGCCGTCACACGCGATGAGCGCGGCTTGCGCGTCGCGGTTGATGAACAAACGCCCGCCCCCGACGGCTTAACCGCGCAGGTTATCACCTCGCCGTTTGTCGTCATCGCCGTGCCGCGCGTGAGCGGAGTTGAAGCCGTGCGCTTTGATACACCGGAGATTGACGCGAAACCAAACCGTATCAACGCCGCTCCCGAACAAGTCGCGCCAACCCCTTCTTCTTCACGTCCGCCCGTTCGCCGCCGCGCATCACCTCGCCGTCGTCGTTCATCACGCCCTTAAAACATTCATCGAAACTTCATCACACAATCCGGCATTGTGGTTTGCAGTTTGGTACGACATATCGTTTGTTATATGTCTTGGCACGCTCATTGCTCCTTATGCCTGTGACAGGCGGCACGCACGGCGAAAGTCAAGCCGCGTGATTGCGTCCTGAATTTAAGAAACATTGATAATTATTGAGCAAAAGGTAGGTTAAGGCTTCGTGAAAGCGTTCCTTAGCACTTCGCTTGAGAGAGTGTTTTATACACTAAATAAAGTTTGAGACGGACGAAAAGGTAACAATGTTTATCTTCACAAAACCGCCCGTGATGTTCGTGTCCGGCATTAACAACAAGTCTATATTGGTGGAGGATAAGATGAGTTCAAATAAATTTTCTGTAAGTCGCATATTCGCCGCAACCGCGCTGGCATTCATGCTGACGATGGGCGCGCCGCTCGCAATAGTCGCGCAAACCCGCGTCTCGGCTCCGCGCAATAAGTATGACGTGCAGGACGACGTAAAAGCCGGACGCCAAGCCGCGCAACAAGTCGAACAGCAATTGCCGCTTGTGCGCGATCAGTATGTTCAATCGTATATTGAGCGCATCGGCAACCGTTTGGTCGCCGCGATTCCGAATGAATTTCAACAACCCGCGTTTCGATACTCATTCAAAGTCGTGGATGCACGCGACATCAACGCCTTCGCGCTGCCCGCCGGTTTTACTTATGTCAATCGCGGATTGATTGATGCGGCACGCAATGAAGGGGAACTCGCGGGCGTGATGGCGCACGAGATTTCACACGTCGCCCTGCGTCACGCGACGGCACAGGCGACCGAAACGCAGAAATATCAAATCGGCTCGGTACTCGGACAAATCGCGGGTGCGGTCATCGGCGGCGGTTTGGGTCAAATCATCGGCGCGGGCAGCCAAATCGGTTTCGGGGCGGGCGCGCTGAAATACAGTCGCGGCTATGAAACGCAGTCTGACCTTCTCGGCTCGCAAATCATGGCGCGTGCCGGATACGACCCGCGCGACCTTGCGAACATGTTCCGCACGATTGCACAGCAGGGCGGTAACGGCGCGCCGGAATTTTTAAGCAGCCACCCCGATCCGGGCAATCGTTATCAACGCATCAATCAGGAAGCCGCGTTGCTTCGCGTCAGCCCGAACAGCGGCACGCAGAACACCGCCGACTTCCGCAACGTGCAAGCCCGTTTGCGCGGTCAACCACGCGCTCAGACGATGGGTGAGATTGCCAGAAACGGCAACCGCAATCCGAACAACAGCGATTCGCGTTATCCTAACGGTGGAAACTCACGCTACCCCGACGAACGCGATTCGCGTTATCCCGACGAACGCGATTCACGCTATCCGACGAGTTCGCGCGGTGCGGGTCGCGCCGAACTGCCGTCATCACGCTTGCGTACCTATAACGGCGGTTACTTCCGCCTCTCCGTTCCCGAAAATTTCCGTGAAGGCGGCGGCGAACAATCAGTGGTGTTTGTTCCCGAAGGCGGTGCTTACCAAACGCAGGGCGAAACAGGTTTCACACATGGCGTAATGGTTGGAGTCGAACGTACCAACGCGCGTAACTTGCGTGCGGCTTCAAACGAATACATCAGTCAGCTTTTGCAAGGCAATCAGTATTTGCGTCAACAGGGCAGATACCAGCAAGGCACACTCGGCGGACGCACAGGTCTTGCGACCAACCTCGTCGGACGTTCGCCCGTTACGGGTGCGAACGAATTTGTCACCGTCTATACGACGCAACTGCGAAGCGGCGAACTGTTTTACTTTGTGACTATTGCTCCGCAAAACGATTACCGCACATTCTCCGGCGCATTCGACCGGATGCGTAGCAGCCTTCAGCTTGGGGCGTAAGCCGACAAGTATTTTCATCAAAACAAGAAAGCCTGTTTGAAGTCACATTCAAACAGGCTTTCGATTTTAGTTCATCATACCGACTTGCATAATGATGTGAGATTTCAATCACGGACGGGCAAGTAAAACGGAGGTCAACGGAGGCGGGAACGGAGTTAAACGGAGGAGTGAATCCAAGTTTTCTCCGTTGACCTCCGTTATGCCTCCGTTGACCTCCGTTTTACTACTTCCCGGTATCTCAATTCATTTTGCAACTTGGTATCACTACCAACTGCTTATCGCTTCTCACATCGTGCGATCTTCCGCCCGTTTCGCCGCTTGCCACAAATCTTCCATCTCATCAAGCGTCACATCTTCAAATCGCTTCCCGTCGGCGCGCAAAGCCTGTTCGATAAAGTGAAATCGTCTTCGGAATTTACGGTTCGCCAGCTTCGCGGCGGCTTCCGGTTCGATCTTCAAATGACGCGCGACATTTGAAACCGCGAACAATATATCGCCCAACTCATCGCGCACGCGGACATTCGCTTCATCTTCACTTATCGAATTTTCACTTGCCGATTGTCGTTCCGCATCGCGCTCTTTAACCGCCGCTTCGAGTTCGTCAATCTCCTCGCGCAGCTTCGCAAACACGTCGCCGATGTCCGTCCAATCGAAGCCGACGCGCGCGGCTTTGGTGGCGAGTTGATGCGCTTCCATCAACGCCGGAGCTTTCGCGGAAACGCCGTCGAGGATTGAACCTTGCGCGTCTTCACTCTTGCCCGCCGCGCGCCGTTCTTCCGCCTTTATCGCTTCCCAATTTTTTAAGACCGTCGCCGTATCGTCCGCGCTTTCCGTGCCGAAAACGTGCGGGTGGCGGCGCACCATCTTTTCGTGAATCGCCGTGACGACATCATCAATCGCAAACTCGCCGCGCTCACTCGCAACCTGTGCATAAAACACAATCTGAAACAGCAAGTCGCCGAGTTCGTCACGCAGTTCCGAAGCACGCCCTTCACGCGCCGCTTCGACCGCATCGAAAGCTTCATAAGCCTCTTCCAACAGCATCGGCGCGAGCGTCGCGTAAGTTTGCTCTCTATCCCAAGGGCAACCGTCGGGAGCGCGTAGGCGGCGCATCAATTCCACAAGGTCGTCAAAAGCCACAGCCATAATTTATATGAAATG
>JBGTMR010000134.1:0-2933 GCA_041743485.1 Pyrinomonadaceae bacterium | reverse complement strand
AAATTCAATTTATCAAATGACAATCTTACATCCGCAATCGGCTTTTGCCGATGTTGAGTAGTTCTTTTACAAGTCGTCACATCGGTTAAGCCTGATGTTTAAGCGACGGGTAATCATTCAAAACTTACGGAGAAACTGATGGCGTCGCGCTATTAGTGTTCGCGGCAGGCTGCACGGTTATTGTCGCGGGCGACGGACTTGTCTCAACCGCCGCATTCGGGGCGTCCGCATTGTTGGCGGGCGGTGTGACGTTGTTTTCGGCGGGCGTCTCACTCACGGGCGACGCCGATACGGTCGGCGACGGCAAAGGATTCGTGCCAGCCGGAACGCTTTCGAGGACGGAGCGTGAACCTGTCAATGCCGGAAGCGACAAGACTATTGCCAGCAACATAAACGCCGCTGCCGCACCGATGCCGATTTTTGCCAGCAAGGTTTGCGTCCCGCGCGGTCCGAAAGCGGTGCTTGAAATCGAGTTCGTAAAGAGCGCACCCGCGTCGGCTTTGCCCGGTTGAAGCAGAACGGCGACGATGAGAACGACGCACGCGATAACGAAAACTGTGTACAGTAAAAATATCAATTGGGACGTTTCCTTTAATTCAATCCTTGATTAACTCTATGACGATTAACTCTAAATCAATTTAATCTTCAGCGTTGTAGTGAACCAGTTGCGCGAAGCTTTCGGCTTCGAGACTTGCGCCGCCGACGAGTGCGCCGTCAATGTCGGGCTGCTTCATCAGTGACGCGATGTTATCGGGTTTAACCGACCCGCCGTAAAGAATACGCATTCTTCCCGCACTGTCTTCATCAAAGTTTTCCGCGAGAGTTTGACGAATAAACCGGTGCATTTCTCCGGCTTGGTGCGGCGTCGCGGTGTGTCCCGTGCCAATCGCCCAGATCGGTTCGTAAGCGACAATCATAAAGTTCATATCGGAAATCGTCAAACCCCGCATCCCGCCGCTCACCTGTCCGCGCACAACCGCTTCGGCATTTCCCGCTTCGCGTTGCGCGAGAGTTTCACCGACACAGAAAATGACGTTGAGTTTAGCCGCGAGAGCCGCCGCGACTTTAAGGTTCACCATCGAATCCGTTTCACCGTACATCTGCCGCCGTTCGGAATGCCCTATGATGACGTGGGACGCGCCCGCGTCGCGTATCATGTCGGCGGCGACTTCGCCCGTATATGCTCCGTGCTTGCTTTCAGCCGAACAATTCTGCGCCGCGAGTTTGATGTTAGAACCTTCGAGACGGTCGGCAACAATTTTAAGAGCGGTGAAGACGGGAGCGATGACGATCTCACAATGATTCGCGTTCACCACCAGAGACTTTAAGGCGAGTGCGGACTGCACCGATTCGCCAATCAGTTTGTGCATCTTCCAGTTTCCCGCAATCACAGGTTTTCTCATCGCTTTAACTAAAACTCCAAATCCTCATCATCACTTTCAAACTCAAACTCTTGTGCGACGAGTTCACGCCACACATCCATCACGCTCTCACCCGCATCATTCAATAAATTCGCCACCGCGCCCGTTTCACTTTTGAGGGCGGGAAAAGTCAAAAGCAACATCGCCAAATCACGCCAGCCAGTTCCCGCTTTCGGCTTGCCGCGTCGCGCAGTGTAAGAAACGACTTTACTCGCAATCAGCGCGGCGGGCGCGAGTATCCGAATGCTTTCAACGGATTGAGTGTCGGGTAAAGTTTCGACCTCACGCAAATCAACCAAATGTCGGTTTCCCGATTTCTGTGTTTGATAAAGCCGGAAACCTTTGCCGTCACCGACCTCGCGGACGCGCACCTCGATGTGAAACTTGCGGCTTAAATGTTCGCGTATTTCTCCGGCAAGTTCTCCGGCACGAGTCGAAAGCAAATCTATATCTTGCGTCATGCGCGGTTCGCCCACATAAGCGTTGACCGCCTGCGCTCCGAACAAAACCGCATCTTCGCGCCCACGCAGAAACTCGAATACGGCTTCGTGAATCTGCGTGAGCGGCAAAGGTTCCTTCATCACAAATTCCTGAAATGTCAGAACACCCGCGTTAAGCATTTACTGTTCTACTTCTCGCACTTCATCCTTTGAAATCGGACTTGCTCAAAGAATGTAACTACTCAGCCGTCTTCAGACGGCTTCCCCGAAGGGCATATAGACCAGCCGTTTGACGGCTGGATAGCAAGTTCAATAAATTCGGAAGGGCGTTTTAACGTCCTTCTCTTATCCGGCTTCAGCCACCACACCCGAACGGCTCAAGCCTCATGCGAAAGCTCGTTGAAACGGGCTGTTGAAATTAGTTCTCAATCGTCCCCAGCCGTCGAACGACTGGTCTAAGTGCCGCTTCGCGGAAAGCCGCGTGAACGCGGCTGGGTAGTTGCCAAGCAAATGCAACCGACTACATACTTCTTGCCCGTTTGCAGTTTCAAATCTTGATTAGTTTCAAGTTCAAAAACTGCTTTTGCAACGATGTCCCACACTGCGGTGTTTTCAAATTCAGCGTATGAAAACATTTTACTTATCGCTCAAAGCCATGACGCCGGGAAGTTCTTCGCCCGCTAAAAATTCGAGCGTCGCGCCGCCGCCCGTCGAGACGTGGGTGATGCGCTCTGCGACTCCGGCTTGAGTGAGAGCCGAGACGCTATCGCCGCCGCCGACGATGACGGTTGCGCCCGCATCGGCGGCATCGGCGACGGCTTTCGCAATCGCAATCGTGCCTTCGTCAAAACCCTTTTCCTCAAACACGCCCATCGGACCGTTCCAGATTATAGTTTGCGCTCCCTGCAAAGCTTCGGCGAAAAGCTTCGCGGTTTCCGCACCGATGTCCAAGCCGACGAGTCCGGCGTTAGTAAATTCAATCGGAATCGTTTTGCGCGAGTTTAGCGGGTCGTAGGAATCAACGACTTGATGATCGGTCGGAAGTAAAAGTTCGACGCCTTTTTCTTCGGCG
>JBGTMR010000133.1:0-5089 GCA_041743485.1 Pyrinomonadaceae bacterium | reverse complement strand
TTGCCAAGCATTGTGATTGCACGCCGTTTGCGTGAACTTCGTTTGTTATCACGCGGAACTAAAATTCACCGGGAAACCCAAATCGTTTGACAACTCGCCCCGGTCGTAGATAATAGCCGCACGTGAAGTTAAACGGTTACTATTCAGATGTAAGCGATTACCTCGTCCGGTTTTTCCATTACCAATCATTTGTCAAAAATCGTAAAGCGTGTGGTGTGGCTTTACGGATAACGTCCTTTGAAAGAAGGGAAGGATTACGGTTCGCGGCGGCTGATACCTGTCCGCCGCTTGAGCCTTAGCTTTTATTAGACCTCTTGCGAAAGTCGTCCCGTCAGGGACATTTGATAATAGCGAGAGCGATTCATCGCCGGGTACAAGATAAACAACATGCCGTGTCCCGTCGGGACACTTGAACATCCGGTCAGTCGTCCCTGACGGGACTGGAAAAATCTCCGACATCGCTCCCAGCGATAAATCGCTGGGCTACTGTCAGTTAGTCCCTTACGGGACTTTTGCAAGAGGTCTATTATCTTAGGAGAGCATAATGAAATCCAACAGACTTGCCGTATTCGCCCTCACCGTCGTCGCGCTGCTGTGGGCATCCCCCGCCTACGGTCAAAGCGACCGTGGAACTCTGACCGGAACGATTACCGACCCGACGGGCGCGGTTGTTCCGAACGCCAAAATCACTGCCACTAATCTCAGTAACGGCGAGGTGCGCGAAGCGACTTCCACCGATAGTGGAAGCTATACGTTGCCGGAATTACCATCTGATTCTTATAATTTGAACGTTGAAGCACAGGGCTTTAAGACTTCAACCGTAGATGACATCAAAATCAACGTGCAGGTCACGCGCCGTCAAGATATAACTTTGGAAGTTGGCGTCGCTAATGAAACCGTCGTCGTATCGAGCGACGATACAACCGTGATTCAAGCCGATAGCGCGGTACGGCAATCCAGCATCACCGAGCGTCAAGTTAGAGAGTTGCCGTTGTTAGTCGGCTCTGAAGCCGGTGGACGTTCACCGCTCTCGTTTATCTTTCTTGACAGCAATGTAAGTTCTGCTGCGGGCGGCGGCGGCAGCAACGCGACTAACTTTCGCGTCAGTGGCGGTCAGGGTTTGGGAACTGAGATTTTAATTGACGGAGCGGCGACACGTCGCCAGCAAAACGGCACATTCTTCTCGGAAGTCTCGCCGGGTCCCAACGCTTTCCAAGAGTTCACGCTTTCGACCAGCACCTATTCCGCCGAGTTCGGCAACTCGTCGGGCGGCATCGTCAACTTCTCGCTCAAAAGCGGCGGCAACGAATTTCACGGTGAAGTTTATAACCTCGTTCGCAATGAGGTACTCAATGCCAATAGTTTCACCAATAATGCGAATGGGCTTGACCGTAATCGTGACAACCAGAACAATTTCGGCTTCAACATCGGAGGTCCGATTTACTTGCCGCGCTTTGGCGAAGGCGGTCCCGCGTTAATCTCCGGCAAAAATCGCCTTTTCTTTTTCTACAACTACGAAGGCTATCGCTTCACATTAGGCGAGAACAACATCCTGACCGTGCCGACATTAAGAATGCGTCAGGGAGATTTCGGCGAACTTCTCACCGACCCCGGCATTCTCGCTTTCTTTCCGGGAAATGCGGCACAAGGCATCGCCCCCGGTGTGCGAATCTATAATCCGCGAGAAAATGACGCGACGCGCGCCGCCCTTCCCGGCAACATCATTCCCACTTCACTGATTGACCCGGCGGGTTTGGCGATTCTACAATTCTTCCCGCTTCCTAATCGTCCCGGCGTCGCCCGCAACTATGTGAGTAACGCGATTACGCCGCAAAACTCGAATCAATCAACCGGAAAAATAGATTTCGTCGCTTCCGAAAAGCACCGCATTTCCGGTAGCTATACCTTCCGCCGTAACGCTCGCGTCGTCGGCTCACCGCGCTTCCCGCTTCCGTTCACGAGTCAGGGTGTTTTCAATCAGAACTTCAAGACGTATCTATTTCGCCTTCAAGACGATTACACATTTACACCGACTTTACTCAATCACTTTAACTTGGGCATCACACGCTACGACGTTGCCAACGCGAACACGACCGTCGGCTTCAATACATCCTCACTCGGCATTCCGGTTGGCGCGACGCAGAACGCCGCCTTCCCGCGCGTCGGTTTTCCCGGCTATGGCGACCCCAGATTTTCCGGCGACCCGCGCGCCTATCAAGACATCGGTTCATCATTCTTTACCGACCGCCAGCGCGACAATACGATTCAGCCGTCCGACTTTTTAACTTTAGTTACCGGGCGACAGGTGATGAAGTTCGGTGCTGACTTCCGCATCTCGCAATTCAACGTGCGCCAAATTATTGATCCGGGCGGCACGTTCAACTTCCGTAACGAACAAACCCAAAGCGGGCGAATGATAGTTGATCCTACGGATACGAATCCCGACGAAACGATGAGACGGAGGATATTGGCAGACCCGAACAGCGGCTATCCGATTGCCAGTTTGATTACAGGTGCGACCGAGTTTGCTTTCAACAGTACCAACTCGATTGACCCTGCGTTTCGTCAATTCCAACAGTCTTACTTCTTTCAAGACGACATCAAGGTTAAGCCGAACCTAACCTTGAATCTCGGCGTGCGCTACGACCTACCCGGCTTGCGCTATGAAAAACTCGACCGCTTCCGCACTTTTGACCCGACCCAAAATAATCCTGCTGTCGGGCGGCTCGGTGTCATCGCAGGGGCGGCGAATCAGGGCGGCGTTCAAGCAAGGTTCGACACGCTTTCCGCACCTGACCGCTCCAACTTCGGACCGCGCGCTGGTTTCGCTTATTCCTTCGATAGCCGCACGGTGATTCGCGGCGGGGCGGGAATTTACTACGCCCCGATTCTCTACGGTACGAACGGCGGCGGCGACATCAACACCGGGACTATCGGCTATAACACGACCGGAAGAGATTTCAGACCCGACGGGCGCAACGCGCGCAACTTCCTGTCGAGTTTCCCGAATAGACCGGAAGTTGACCCGAACGGGCAATTTCTAGGCAACGATGTTCAGTATTTCGACCCGGATTTCAAAACGGGGCGCACCGTTCAATATAGCTTGGACGTACAGCGTCAAATACCGTTTAACTTGCTCGCATCCATCGGGTACATCGGCAGCAAAGCGACGCGCTTACGCTCTGATTTTGCGCGCCTTAATGCTTTGTCACCCGACGCCTTACGCTTAGGCGCGGCGTTTCTCAACAGCCCGCTCTCAGCCATTTTAAGCAACGCGAACGCCCTCGGTTACGCGCGAGACCTCGGCATCAACATTCCCACAAGCACCAATGCCGTCTTCCCCGGCTTCAACGGCACAGTCGCACAATCACTCCGAGAGTTCCCGCAATACGGAAACATTAACAATCTTTTGGAGAGTCAAGGCACGGCGGACTACAACGCATTGCAACTCAAACTCGACCGTCGCTTCGCGGCGGGCTTCCAATTCGGTGCGTCCTACACCTTCTCGAAGTTGCTAACGGATGCGTCCGAAGATGTACTCGGTCAAAACCCGCTCGGCGGCATTTTGCAAATCGCGGGTGATAGAGGTGGGTTGCGTTCGGTTTCTCCGAACAATCCGACAAACGTCTTTGTCGTCAATTATCTGTTTGAGTTGCCTTTCGGTCAGGGAAGACGTTTTCTAAATCGCGGCGGCTTTATTGACAAACTCGTTGGCGGCTTCCAGTTCGGCGGGATTCAGCGTTATCAATCCGGCTTGCCGCTCATATTTTTGACTGACAACGGCGATGCCAGAGGATTTCTTGATTTAGTCGGAGTCAGAGGCAACCTACGTCTTAACCTGACCGGAGAGCCGATTCTGATTGGCGACAGAAGTGCTGCCCCTCAACCACAGTTTGGTGGTTCAGGTTCGGGAGTCGTCATTCTCAACCGCGCAGCATTTGCCGCCCCGACGCCTTTCGGAGTTAGTGATAGACCGTTCACCACAGACCAAATCGGTTCGGCAGCGTATCGTGCTTATTACGCCGACCCGTCCGTTTTCTTCGGTGACACGGGCGTACTTCCTAACATCAAATCCAACGCTTTCTTGGACGAGAACGTCAGTTTGCTGAAAAAGACACGCCTCACCGAAACCATTACCTTAGAACTCGGTGCGGAAGCTTTCAACATCTTTAACCGCAATCGCTTCTTCGCCCCGACAACCAACTTCAACCAAGACCCACGCATCTTCGGCTTCCAGAGCGTGCAAGACGGCAATAACCGCATCATCCAACTTAGAGGGCGTGTGATTTTCTAACCATCACCCTTAACCGAACGGAGGCGGCGCGGGAAGAATCGTATTGCGTACATTCCCGCGCCGTTTCTTCATCAATCGAAACCGTTTAGATTTTTCAGCGAATTATTTAGGGAAAAGTGAAAATGCTTCATCATCGCCACGCGCAAACTTCAAACACCAATAAAGGCGAAGCCGCATTCGCTTTGTCGGTGATGAGCGCAAGTTTGTTAGTGGTCGTGTTCGCCATTTCAAATCTTGCCGCTCACGCCGCTAACATCGCGCATTTGCGGCAACAGGCGACGACGAAACAGCATTCGCGGGCGGCGGCGATACAAACGACAGGCGGCAAGCGCGTATCGGATTCAGCCTCGCAAGCCGTGACACAGGCAATGAGCGAAGGCTTGGCATCACTTGAGCGCGGCGATGCAACGGCGGCGCGAAATTCATTTCAACGCGCACTGACGCTTAATCCGAAAGAGGACGCGGCGCATACATATCTCGGCATCATCGCCGACCAATCGGGCGACCTTGAAGCCGCCGAAGGACACTTCGCCTTTGCCGCGCGCCTCGCCCCCGCTTCGCCGACGACGCGCAATAACTACGGCGCGATTCTTTTCCGGCGCGGACGTTCCACGCTCGCCGCGAAAGAGTTTGAAGCGTCTTTACGATTAAACGCGCAACAACCGAGCGCGCTCATCAACTTGGAGCAGAGTCGCTTTGCCGAAAACACGCCCGCCTCGTTGCGCGCGTCGCGCGGTTTGCGTCAACAGGCGCGCCGCCGCACACCCGATGCCGGGATTGCGCGCTCGTTGCTCA
>JBGTMR010000132.1:0-11225 GCA_041743485.1 Pyrinomonadaceae bacterium | reverse complement strand
CCTCTGCTCGTCGGCTTCGCGGGCGTGCTGACCGCGCTCTATCGCAACCTCGCGCAAACCTACTGGGGCATTCCGCGCGCGCGCGACATCGTGCCGCTCGTCGTGATGGCGATGATGCCGTTCATACCTTTTTTCGCTCTCAAAGATTTCGGTCAGATGATGGTTTTCGCCGGAGCTTACGCGACGCTGTATCTCGTCGCGGTGCGGCGTCCGGTTCAGCTTTTATTATTCGTCGGTTCGGTCGCGTTCATCATCGGCGTGCTGGTCGTCGGTGCTTTGCCGCGTGAGACGCAAGAGAAAGTTCCGCTTCTTCCGACGCTTGCATCTCCGATTAAAGCCGCGCTTCCTGCGCGCATTCAACAACGCTTTCACCTGTGGCTCGACGGTTTCAACCCGCCGCCGACCGATACCGATTGGTGGAAGGGCGATTATCAAGAGGCACTCGCGGACGACGCCAAGTTGCGCGAACTCGCCACCGAGTCGCCCGCGATGCGGCGCACCGTTAACACCGACATTTGGTTTGACCGTATCGCGTTTCAACCCGCGCAGGCGACGTTCGGAATCGTGTCGGGCGGCATGACTGGCAGAGGTTTGGGCTTGGGATTTTCCGAAGTGATTCCGGTCGCGGATTCCGATTATATTTACGCCGCGATTGCCGAAGAATTAGGATTACTCGGCGGGGCGGTTCTCTTTCTCGCGTTGATTATTCTTGTCAACGCGGGCGTGCGGACGGCGATTGACGCCCGCGATATGTTCTCGAAATTGTGCGCCGCCGGGTTCACGGCGTTTATCGGTTTGCAGGCTCTCGTCAATACGGGCGGCGTACTTCGCGCCTTGCCGATGACCGGAATCACCTTGCCGTTTGTCTCTCACGGCGGCTTTTCGCTTATTACATCGTTTGCGATGCTTGGGCTTCTGATGGCATTCTCACACCGCAACGCGAAAGACATTGAAGCATTTGGTCGTCAGACAACAAACTCTCGCCCCGTACAGCAAACGGATGAACGTCCCGCTGTTTTGGAGGCAGTCGAATAATGCAGACAGCCGCGAAACTTCACATCACAATCGCCACCGTCACCGACCGTGGTTTAAGCGAAAAGCGTCCGGTCAACGAAGATTCGTTGCTTGCCGATGCGGAACGCGGCATTTTCGCGGTTGCCGATGGCGTCGGCGGAGCGCAATCCGGCGAAGTCGCATCGCAAACCGCGATTGAAACCTTGAGCGAATCCTTCCGTCGTCACACGCCCGAAGATGATGTCGAAGATTTAATGGAACTCGCTATTCAACGCGCCAACGCCGCGATTTACGGCATGACGCGCAAGGGCGGCAGTCGCGTCAGTATGATGGCGACCACTATCGTCGCGCTTCACATCGGAACGGATTCCGTCACCTTCGGACACGTCGGAGATTCGCGCATCTATCGCTCCACCCCCGAAGGCGTGTTGTCGCGCGAAACGATTGATCACTCGGTTGTCGAAGAAGAATTGCGCGCCGGACTCATCACCGAAGAACAAGCCGCCGCGCATCCGAACCGCAACATCATCAGCCGCGCCCTTGGTGCTGAAGCGGCGGTGGAAGTTGATTTACACGCTCACCCGCTAGTCGAAGGCACGACTTACCTGCTCTGCTCCGACGGCATCACGCGCCACATCCAAGACGAAGAATTACAAAACTATCTCCGCGATTACGATGACCTCGATGAGGTCTGCGAAGAACTCAAGCGACTCTGTTATCAACGCGGGGCGGAAGATAATTTAACCGCCGTCATCATTCGCATCGGTGCGCGTGCAAACCAAATTTTTACATCGTCCCCCGCCGCTCAAGCTCCGGTTTATGATGATGAGACGACTCTAAGTCCGCGCATCCGACATGATGAATCTGCGTCACACGTCGAGACTGAAGCCCAACCTGCTCCGGCGGCTCTCTCTCAAAACGCCTCAGCCAATGGTGAGCGCACCGTCATCCCGATTCCCCAATCACGCGATTCATCACCCGTATCACACGACACCTCGCCGCCCGTTCGCAAACAATCGAGCATCGGCGGAAGGTTCGTCAAAGTCGTACTGACACTTCTGATTTTGTCGCTCGTCGGATTCGGTGGTTTTTACGGTTGGACTTTGTTTCAACAATACAACGTGATTCCCATCACGACGACGCCCGACGCGGCTCGTGAATCCGTACCGTCGCCGCTTCCCGTCGTCAGCGCGTCTTACGAACAACGCAAGGCGGCGGTTGATGAGCGTCCCGACGATATGTGGCTACGCATGGACATTGATAAGCGTAAAGACCCGATGAAGGAAAGCGACCCCGAATTTATGTATCTGTACGGACGTGCTTGGGCGCACAAAGGCGAAACGGAGCAAGCCGCGAGTACCTTCGCTCAAGTCATTTCACTTTTCAAAAACCAAGCCGCGAGATTAAACGGCGGACAACCGACACCAGCCGGACGCTCATTGCAAGCCGCCGAAAACGCTTTGCAATCGAATGAGCCGCAACGCATACAGAACGCCGCGAAACTCCTTGACGAATACATAATGCTCGCGCGCGCGCGCATCACCAACCAGCCGAACAATCAGCCGGGCAATCAGCCGAACAGTCAGCCCGATAACCAATTTAACAATCAACCAGAAAATCCGAACGCTTCACAAACACCGCCGCAGTAAGGCGGACATAATCAAGTTACGTAATCGCACATAATTAAGTCGGGTTTGTAAAACAAGGCTCACTATGACAGACGTACATTTTGTCTTTACCATTTACGATTCACTATTTACGATTTACTACTTAGCTTGAATTGTTCACTCCCTTTCCCAAGACTTTAACCGGCGCACGAACGACCAACCCAACCTCATGAGCGAGCTTCGAGTTCAGCATTCGAGAATTGATAATCGCTACGATGTCATCGAGCGGCTTGGAAGTCCCGGCAGTTATGCCGAAATCTACATCGCGCGTGATTTACAATCTTCCTCAAACACCGAAGACGGCGAAGGTAAGTTGGTCGTTATCAAAGCCTTAAATTCATTTCTTCAAGGTGTGCCGGATGCGGATTTAGAGAACAAGCTGATTGAGAATTTCCGCAATGAAGCGGTGGCGATTGACCGCGTGCGTCACCCGCACATCATCAGCCGACTCGGACACGGAACGGCGATTGATTTGGGCGGGCGCACGTTTCACTACCTCGTGCTTGAATACATGGAAGGCGGCGACCTTGCCGCCCTGTGTCGCCGCCAACCTTTGAGCGTGGACGATGTTCTTTACTATCTCGAACAGGTTTGCGACGGCTTGGCTTACGCTCATTCCAAAGGCGTGATTCACCGCGACATCAAGCCGCACAATCTGTTGCTCACCGCCGACCAGAAAACCGTTAAGATTGCCGATTTCGGAGTAGCTAAAATCAAGTTTATTGACGGCAAAGACGAAGCCATCACGCGCGTCGGCTCAGACCTTTACGCTCCGCCGGAACATCACCCGTTGGCGATTACCGCTCCGCTCGATTCAAGTTATTTGCAAGCCGCTTCAATGCCGGATGCGGAAAATCAAGGCGTCTTGACACCATCCGCCGATGTTTATTCACTCGCAAAAACAACGTACATGCTTCTGATGGGTTCTGCGCCGCGTGAATTTTCGCAGCGTTCGATAACTCATCTTCCGCCGCACGTTCGCCAAGAACCTTGGGCGGAAGCGGTGCGCGAAGTTTTGAAAATGGCGACGCAATCCAACCCTGCGGCACGTTATCGTTCCGTCCCCGCTTTTTGGAACGCGCTTCGCTCCGCCGTGATGACGCACCGCGAAACCGCGACCGACGGCACGACGACAATCCCCTTCGCCCCGCCCGTTCCAATTCAAAACGACTTCGCGCAAGACATCGCGGCGAAGCTTAATCAAGATTTACAGCCCGCACCCGAAGTGCATTCATCAATCTTAAATTCGTCTCCAGCGGTGAAACCTAAAAACAACGCTTCGCCCAATCGCATCGTAGTTGACATTTCCGATGCCCCCGAAGCACGCGGCAACAACGGTTCATTTGCAGATAGAAGCGACAATTCATACGAACCTGATGCGTCGCCGGGTTTTATGCAGCGTTCGCGCGGCTGGATAGTCGCGCTGGCTCTCATCGTCTTCACCGTTGGAATGGTTTTGGCGACGATTCGTTATTATCGCAATGTCCCCGCCGCCGCGACTTCCAATACCAACACGCGCGCCAATACGCGCCCGAACAGCGGCGCGGGACAAGTCAATACATCCCCCGTCGGGCGTGAGTTTTCGACGACCACCGATGTCAACTTACGGAGCGGAGCGGGAACGAATAATCCGGTTGTCGGAAAAGTTCCGCGTAATTCGCGCGTCCGTATCGTCAGCGAAGATAATGGATGGTATAACGTCGTAGTGGTTGAATACGGCGCGCCGAAGCAAAATGCCAAGTCAGCCGATCAAGGTTGGTTGAATAAGAATTACGTCAGAGCGCGTTGACCTAACATTAAGTACTCTGTAAGTTAAGTTTCATGTGATTCGTGGCTTCGGTGTTTTTCCTTCTTTTCGTTTTAATCTGAAATCGAACATTCCGAATTTGAGATAATCGAAAACATCTCGAAACTTAGATTACAGAGTATTAAGTCGCATCAAGTATTGAAAATCGCTTTTACATTTCCTCAACGCAGAAGAAGCGTCAGAGAGGTTTAATAATCCGAAGTGGGCTTACTCGAATCCATTCGCCGTTGGATTGACGGCGTTGAAACTCAAGACCCGTTGGCAAGTGTTGACGAACGGGCGCAGCCGCGTCGCGTGTGGGAGGAATTTTTGGTGAGTATCGCGCGCGAAGTTGAGGTCGTGATGCAGCGCGAAATGTTCACGCCGCCCGGCGGACAAACCTTCATCCCGCGCGAATACATCGTTTATCTTAGTGCCGAAGACGATAAGGAATGGCGCGGTGAAAAACGGCGCGGGCTTGAACAGGGCTTGTTTCACGTTCTATCAGACCGCGCCCGCGAACTTGCCGGACACACGCAACTCGCCACGAAATCCTTTGCCGTCGAACTGCGCGTTGACGGTACTCTGGAAAAGGGCGAGTTTCGCGTTCAACCCGTGTGGGACGAAACCGAAACCAGCAATACGATGGTGATGCCGCGTGTGACAGCGACGCCGACGGCTTCCGCCGCCGCCGCTCAACTCGCATCAACCGATGATTCATCACCCGAAGGCGATGTGACGCAGGTACGCGCCCGCCCCGCGACGCTCTTTTCAATCGAAGTCTGGCATGGCGGCGTGCGTCAAGCCGTCGTTCCGGTCATGAAAGAAGAAGTCACTATCGGGCGCGGCTCACAGGCGATTCCGGTTGATGTGCCGATTAAAGGCGACCCGGAAGTCAGTCGCATCCACGCCGTTCTGACGCGCGACGAAAACAGCCGCTACTGGCTGACATCGAAAGGGCGCAACCCGACACTCGTCGCCGGAAGCGAAGCCTCACGCGAAGCACCGACTCCCGTGTCACCCGACCAGAAAATCGGGATATGCAGTTTTACATTGCGGATACAACCGTGAAGGGAAACTCGAAAGTCGAAGGGCGAAAATCGAAAGTTAAGACAAGGCGGTTGTTTTAACTTTCGATTTTCGACTTTCTACTTTCTACTTTTCTGTCGTTGCCGAAGATGCAACGTGAATGCGGTTTTTGCCGAGATGTTTGGCGATGTAGAGGGCTTGGTCGGCGTGGCTGATGACAGCTTTTAAGGTTTCAACTCCGGGCGCGAAAGCCGAGATGCCGATGCTGACCGTGATTGCGCCGAGCGGTTGAAGTTCGCTGTTCGGGTAGCGCGTGCGTTCGACGCGGCGACGGATGCGTTCGGCGATGATTTGGGCTTCCTCGATTGTCGTCTGCGGCAGAAGGACGCTGAACTCTTCGCCACCATAGCGCGCGGCGGTGTCGGCGGCGCGCAGTGCTGACTTAAGGTTTTGCGCGGTCAATTCGAGCGCGAGGTCGCCCGCTTGATGCCCGTTGCGGTCGTTATAAAGTTTGAAGTCGTCAATATCAATCATCATAAAACACATCGAAAAATCGTGACGTTTCGAGCGTTCGACCTCTTCGCTCAGACGCTCTTCGAGGTAACGACGATTGAGGAGATTCGTCAGTGAATCGGTGATTGAGAGTTTGCGAAACTGCGAAGCTTTGTTATGCCATTCGGCACGGTCAAGTGCTAGTGCGATTTGCGGTGCGAGCGATTGCAGCATGTCGAGGTCAAGGTCGTTGTAAAACCCGCCGCCGAATTTATCCGTGACGTTAAGCACCCCGACGCGCCGACTGCCGACGATAATCGGCATACTGATAAACGAATCTGTTTTATAAGAATGCTCCGCCGGTGCGGGCGTGTGTCCCGTCGTCTCAGCCCGCAGGTTACGCACAACAAGCGCACGCCCTTCGCGCAAGACCGTGCCGGAAACGCCGTCGCCAAGACGTATGCGGGCATTACGCGCGAGTTCGGCGCGCGGTCCTAAAGCGGCACGTCCGGTCAATTCGTTTGAGGCTTCATCGTATAGAAATAACGAACTGCGCTCCGCTCCGACGAGTTCGGACGAATGTTGGAGGACGGCAAAATAAGCGTCATCCGGTTCGACGCGATTGAGATGTTCGGTGAAACGGCTCAAATGTAATTCGAGTCGTGTGCGGCGTTCGACCTCCTCGCGCAAACGCAAAACTTCAAACGGGACGGCGATTTCGTGACAGAACGCGGCGAGCGTGTGCCGTTGCGTATCGTCGAGTTTGTCACCGATAACCAATGCTCCGCGTACTTCATTACCGACGACAAGCGGAAACATTTGGGCAGCATTTTCCGCATTCTTTTCATCCGGCGAAACGATGCGAATTGAAAAGCCTTGAGCCGAACTATCATCCGCATGTTCGATTTTCAACCACTCGTTTTTCTGCCCTGCTTCCAGCAATCGTGAATCTTCCAAATCAATCGCAAAACTTTTATTCGCGTCATCACCGCACACGGTGATGCTGATTAACGCATCGTTAAATCGCAAGCAAAGCAACGAAGTTTTGATGCTATGAGTTCCGGCGAGAACATCGGTAATTAAGTTGCACGCTTCCTTGATTGTCCTCCCGACGGTCAGCAAAAGTTGCGCGACACTCGTTTCAAGCGTGTTGCCAAGCGTGGGTGCTTTCGCACCGTTCGCACCATTCGCGCTATTGGACGAACTGCTGTCCGATAAATTCTTGATGTTTGGCGGCGAAACTGATTCCATAGCGATATTGCTTTCTTGCCCGCTGGTGATGCTGTTGCTGCCGTAACCCTTCAATATTCCGATAACGCGCTCAATGTTTTGTTCGTAATCACGTTTTGACAATAAGTGAATCCGGTCAAACAATCCGGCGGAAGCTAAATCCTGTAAGTCACCGTGAAGAACACGCTGTTCTAGTTTTCGATACGCATGGCTTTCGGTGAAAGTTCTTCCGGCAATGACGGCGATTTGTCGTCCATGATGCGGGGCGATGCGTATCGCACGGCAATCGAATCCGGCGTGACACCGGTAACTTGCGGCGTCACCATTATCTAAAGCGCGATAAAAAGCTTGCCCGCAAAACGGTTCGCATAAGTGCGCGTGTCGCGGCGACGATTGTATCGCGTGGCAAAACGAGTTCTGGTTGACTTGTGCGAGGGACGGCGGTTGCTGACCCGATACGGCGAGCAATGCCATGTCGGAGGTGTGCTGCGCGGCGGCGGCTAGAAGTTCCCCGACTTCGGAAACGGGCGAAGCGGGGGAAGTTTCGTGTGCAGCGTCATCGGTGGCTTGCGTGTTATCCATCGCGGAACAGAGAAACACAACCTGACGTGACGCCGGTAAGAGGCGTCGGTAAAGTCTGACCTGATTGACATTACAAGAAATTCCCGGTGAGACATTTACATCACATTCGAGCCGCACGCTTCTTGCAGGTATGTTCGGTAACCCAAGTATAGGCATCGAAACTGCCGGGCGGCAAGTCTCACACGCCATGCTAAAACTTGCGCCACGCTCCCAAGTTCGGATAGCGTGGTGAGTATTAGAATATAACGAATGCGAACCTGATTTCAGCGAAGGTGAAGGTGAGAATCATTGAATCTCGCCGTTGCGCCGGATTGCACGCGCAAATTGCACCCTGTCTAGGATGAGGATTGTGATTCAGTATGCGTTTGGGTTGCGTTGTGTTCTCTCGCGTATTTAAGACCGGGCGTCGCACCGGGCGCGACCGTTTCGATGTGCGGTTCATCGGGACTGATGCGGATGCACGCCGCGAAGTGGCGCGGGCGGATTTCGACTAAAGACGGTTCGACGTTTTTGCACTCAGCGACCATGAACGGGCAGCGCGTGTGAAAGCGGCACCCGGAAGGCGGGTTGATTGGCGACGGCACATCGCCTTGTAAAACGATGCGTTGGCGCGTCGCTTCCTTTTCCGGGTCAGGCACGGGGGCGGCGGAAATCAGTGCCTTCGTGTACGGCATCAACGGTTCTTCATAAACTTCCCTTGCCGCACCGAGTTCGACGATTTTGCCAAGGTACATCACGGCAACGCGGTCGGAGACGTGACGCACGGCGCGCAAATCGTGCGAGATGAAAAGATAAGTCAGATTCATCTCGCGCTGTAACTTATCCATCAAGTTCATGATTTGAGCTTGAATCGAAACGTCGAGCGCGGAAATCGGTTCGTCCGCGACGATGAAGTCGGGATTCACGGCGAGGGCGCGGGCGATGCCGATGCGTTGACGCTGCCCGCCGGAAAACTCGTGCGGATAGCGTTTGATGAAACGCGCGCTCAACCCGACTTTCTCCATTAACTCGCGCACCAAGCGTTCTTTCTCTTGCCCGTGTGCGAGCCTGAAAGTTTCAATCGGTTCGGAGATGATTTGCCCGACCGTCATGCGCGGGTTGAGCGAGGCGTAAGGGTCTTGGAAAATCATCTGCAAATGCCTTCGTTCAAGTCGCATTTCGCGTGACGAAAGCCGTGCGAGATTCTTGTTTTTGTAAATCACTTCGCCGCTTGTCGGTTCGGTCAAACGCAAAATCGAGCGTCCCAAAGTTGACTTGCCGCAACCGGATTCACCGACGAGTCCGAGCGTTTCACCCGCGTGAATATCGAGCGATACACCGTCCACAGCCTTCACCACGCGCCGCTCACCTTTGCCCGTCAGCTTGTCGAACACACCGCCACCTCCAAGGTCGAAATGCACTTTCAAATCGCGCACCGAAAGCAAAGCGTTTTCGCTTGTGTCTGTTTGGGCGTGAACGGGCAACGGCGGGTTCGCGTTTGAAACTTGTGGTTGAAGGCTCATCGAAGATTCTCGTTTGCAAGTGAAGTATCGGAAGGTACGTTTTGATTCGTCACGGGAAGCACGGCATCGCCCGTTGCTGATGAAGCGGTCATTCGTGATTCTCGCTCAAACTTCGATGCCGCATAAACTTCATGGGCGAAGTGGCATAAGGAATTATGGTCGGGGGCGACTTCGACAAACGGCGGATACTCGCGCCCGCATATTTCTTCGGCGCGTTCACACCGCGCGGCGAACGGACACCCTTTCGGCAAATTCGCAAGGTCGGGCGGCAAGCCCGGTATTTGATACAACTCCCCTTGTTCCGAAGTCGGGTCGGGGACGGAACGCAACAAGCCTTTCGTGTACGGATTCGCCGGAGCGCGAAACAAATCAAGTGTGCGTGCCTGTTCAAAAATCCGTCCGGCGTACATCACGATGATGTGATCGGTCATCCCTGCGACGACTCCTAAATCATGCGTGATGAGGATGACGCTCGTTCCGGTTTTGCGTTTAAGGTCTTTAATGAGTTCGAGAATCTGCGCTTGAATCGTGACATCGAGAGCGGTCGTCGGTTCGTCGGCGATGAGCAATTCCGGTTCGCATGAAAGAGCCATCGCAATCATCACGCGCTGGCGCATTCCGCCGGAAAACTCGTGCGGGTAAGAATCAACACGCGAGCGCGCATCGGGAATCCCGACGAGTTCGAGCATTTCTACGGCATGTTCGTAAGCCTTCGATTTTGAATAGCCGAGATGAAGCTGCGTAATCTCCATCAGCTGCTTCGAGATTCGCATAAACGGATTGAGCGATGTCATAGGGTCTTGAAAAATCATCGCAATGCGCCGCCCACGAATCTTTCGCATCTCCTCATTCGTGAGCGCGTAAAGGTCTTGCCCGTTGAAGATGACTTCGCCGCCCGCGATGCGTCCGGGCGGTTCTGGAATCAATCTCAAAACGGAAAGATTCGTCACCGATTTACCCGAACCCGATTCACCGACGATGCCGAGCGTCTCGCCGCGTTTGAGTTCAAAACTAACGCCATCAACCGCGCGTATGATTCCCTCTTCGGTGGCGAAGTGTGTGGCAAGATTTTTGACCGACAATAAGGTGGATTCATTCATTGGTTCATCGGCTCATTGATTCATTTAAGAATTAAAGACCTTCCGCTTTTCATTGAGTCAATGAGCCGATGAACCAATGAATCAATTCCGCCTAACTCTTTCTCATCTGCGGGTCGAGAGCGTCGCGCAAACCGTCACCGACGAAGTTCAAAGAGAACAGCGTGAGTGCCATCACGACGCCGGGGAAAATCATCATCCATGGAAAGATAGCGATGTTCTGCGCCCCTTCCGACGCGAGCGTTCCCCACGATGAAAGCGGTGCTTGCACGCCCAATCCCAAGTAACTCAAAAAGGCTTCCTGCAACATTACACTCGGCACGGTCAGCGTCGCATACACGATAACCGGACTTAGCGTGTTCGGTACGAGATGCCGCATTATTATCTTCCACGTCGGCACACCGATAGAGCGTGCGGCTTCGACAAATTCCTGATGCTTGAGTGACAGAACCTGCCCGCGCACGATGCGCGCCATCGTCAACCACGACACCGCACCGAGCGCGGCGAAAAGTAAGAATAAAGATTTTTCAAACAACGCCAATAACACGATGACGAGCATCATGTAAGGAATCGCAAACAGCACATCAACCACACGCATCATCACGCTGTCTATGCGCCCGCCGAGATACCCAGCGACGCTGCCGTAAGTGACGCCGATGAGAAGCGAAACGAACGTCGAGATGATGCCGACCATGAGGCTGATTCTGCCGCCGTACAACACGCGCGCGAGAATGTCGCGCCCTTGCGGGTCAGTCCCCATCGGGTGCAATAAACTCGGCGGTCTCGCTTCGATAAGTTCGCGCTCCGCCGGAATCGTCGCGTAGTC
>JBGTMR010000131.1:0-2536 GCA_041743485.1 Pyrinomonadaceae bacterium | reverse complement strand
CTGCCTTGGACGAATCCCGAAGAACACATCCGCCGCTCACCTATAACCTACGTCGGCAACGTCAAAACCCCGACGATGTTGATGACCGGAGATTTGGATTTACGCACACCGCTCGAACAAACCGAGCAATACTATCGCGCCCTAAAACTCCGCAAAGTTCCGACGATGATGGTGCGCCTGACAGACGAATACCACGGCATCAATGCCGACTTCGGCTTACGTCATCCATCGAATCGCCTTCAACAAATGCTCTACCTGCGCGGTTGGTTTGATAGATACCGGAAGCCATAAAGCAGAGGTCAGGTTAGGCATGAATGGAGTTTCGACTGACATCGCCATCGCTTCATATCTCGGTGGCGATGCTGTTCCGATGCTTGACGACGCGGCGTGGTCGCGGTGTGTGCCGATTCCGATTGTGCGTTACTGGTCAGGCGAGACGGCACCGCCCGCGCGTCAGACGGAAGCCCGCGTGTTGTGGACGGATGACGCTTTGTGCGTGCGCTTTCACGGCAGCCAAGACGAACCGCTCATCGTCAATGACGCGCCGCAAACCGACATCAAAACTTTGGGTTTGTGGAATAGGGACGTATGCGAAATCTTCGTCGCACCCTTTCCCGATAAGCCGCATACATACTTTGAATTGGAAGTTGCGCCGACGGGTGAATGGGTTGACTTGAAGGTTGAATGGTCGCCGCATGAACGACGTACCGATTGGAATTATGATTCCGGGATGAAGGTTGAAACGCGCATTGAACCGCGTGCGGTGACGATGATGATGTGCATCGCGTGGAAGGCGTTCGGCATGTCGCGCCCGCAAATTGAGGATGAATGGCGCGTGAACTTCCTACGCTGTGTCGGCGTGGGTACGGCGGACGATGTGCGCGGTTATCTCGCGTGGCAACCGACTTATACCGCGACGCCTAACTTCCACGTTCCGCAAGCTTTCGGAAGTTTGCGCTTTACGGCTTGAACGACTCACACCGCACCGCGCTTCAAATAATCTTCGAGCATCTGTTTCGCTTCCGCGCTTATCGCCGCAATGCGCGCTCCGACGAGAAAGTTTTTACCGTCATCACCCGCTTCGAGTTGGTGATAACGAACGGCGACGGCTTGAATCTCGATTGACGCGGCGGGCAGTTCGAGCGTCAATCGAAGCGTGCGATTATCGCCAATCAGATAGTCGGTTCCGAGACGAATCGCGGGAACGACAAACGAGACGCCTTGTGAACTGACATCTTGCGTGTAACCGTGCAAGACCTGTTCGCGTCCGCCTTTGGCACTCGCCGGATTGATAAGCCGCACCGCAACTTTCAGACGTATCACACGACGCGGCGGGCGGCGACGATTGCCGATTATCTCGCGTACATGGGCGAACAACGAACGTAATCTTTCAGGCATGATTTATACATTCCGCAATCGAAACCCATAAGCAAAATTTATAACCGCGCACTTGATTCATCTTGTCCGTCCCACTCGTTTCAAGCGGTTGCAAGACGAATTTTACGGTTCTTATTTGCGCTCCGCTCCGCCCGTCAAAAAGGCTTGCCGAGCGCGTCGCGGCTTCGCATCCCTTTTTCATCCATCACGAACGACAGCACGCCGCTCCGCCCGTAGCGCGCGGGTTCGGCGTTCGCTTGAAAAGCTTTGCCGTCGTCTTTGAGCGTGACGCGATAATTGTATCCGGTCGTCTCCGGCGCAGCGGCGTCCTGCGGCACAAGGTCGGCTTCGATAAGCGCGCGCAACGTCGCGGCGCGTCCGCCATTCTGCGCGCTGTACGCGACTTGGGCGAGGGCGATGCGGTTGAGCATCGCTTGGGCTTCGGCGTGGTGCGTCTCTATGCGGCGTTTGAAGAAATAGCTTTTGCCGCTCGCGCGCACCGCTTCAGCTTCTTTCTCATCACCGATAATCCACTTGCCTTCCGCGTCGCGTTTGAGCGTCACAGGCACAACTTGCGTCTTAGGTTGATTCGCATTCAGGGTTGAGTTGGTCGCTTCCTTTTCCGTCGTCAAGAACACCGTCGCCGTATCGCCGCTGATTTGTTCGCCGTTGATTTGCGGTTCACGCGGCGTCGCTAAAGCCGTGTCCTCGAAGTCGGGGCGCAGTTCTTCATACTCGGCTTCACTCAAACCTTCAATCGCCGGACGATACACCGTCAATGCGAAGGCTTCACGAAAGCGGCGCGCGTTCATCAATTCATAAAAACTTTGCACCGCCGCCGATGGACTGTTCGCCGCGTAAGCCTTCGACGCCGCATCCTTTTTACCGTCGCGCTTTACTGATGAACCGTCACCGCACGCCGCCCCGGACGCCACCGCGACGAAGCACAAACACATATACGCCAACCGTTGTTTCATTAAAACCTCTTCTGAAAACCGTCTTAACAACCAAAGTCAATGTACATGCGCCGTCAGTGATTTATCAATCAACTCTGATGAAAGAAGTGGTCAGTGGTCGGTGGTCAGTGGTCAGTGAAAACAGCGACACCGAAGCTCGTCTCTCTTTTTTCATTCGTGGTAGCGATGACGCGAATCATTGA
>JBGTMR010000130.1:0-8307 GCA_041743485.1 Pyrinomonadaceae bacterium | reverse complement strand
GAAGATACATCGGCAAACAAGAAGAACATCATCGCCGGAAAAGTTTCGACGAAGAGTATGCAGGGTTTATGAAGCGAGCGGGCTTTCAGCAGTTTTTAGGCTAAAGCCAAAAAGGGAAAGGAAGCTGTCCACTAGCTGAAGCTAGTGGCAATTTATTAAGCAGAAATCTTAACGTAACTAAGAAGCGAATGAATTCGATGAACAACACAGAAAAAATCGTGACCATTTTCGGCGGTTCGCGCTGCACGGAAGATAGTCAGGAATACAAGGATGCGCGCCGCGTCGGTCAACTGTTAGCCGAAGCGGGTTATACGATTTGCACGGGTGGTTATCTCGGCGTGATGGAAGCCGCATCGCGCGGGGCGCGCGAAAGCGGCGGGCGCGTGCTTGGAATCGTGATGAATCAGTTTCGCGCCGAGCCGAACCGCTTCCTGACAGAGAAGGTGGCGACCGAACATTTCTACGAAAGACTGCAAAGACTTATCACGCGCTCGGTCGGTTTTATCGCAATGCGCGGCGGAATGGGAACGGTCACGGAACTTTCCCTTGTGTGGAACAAGTTGACGACCGGCGTTATCGAACCGCGCCCGCTCGTTCTGCTCGGCGATTGCTGGCAACCTGTGGTCAAGGCGTGGCAGGATAATCTGGTTGTCAGTGAGGCGGATGTGGGTTGGCTCGATTTTGCAAAAACGGCGGAAGATGCGGTCGGTATCATTCAGAATAAAGCGGAGAAGACGACGATATGAATTGTCCGAAATGCGGTGCGCGAACCATTCCCGACGGCAGATTTTGCGGAGCGTGCGGCTTCCGTTTAAGTGACGCGCCGCCGCCACCTTCGTCACCGAACACACCTTTTGACCCCGATAAAACGATTGTCAATCCAACCTCGTCGGCACGCGAACCTTATTCTTTTATGGGCGGCGACGATGACACGCAAGCCTCTTCAGCTTCACAAGCGACGGTGAATAATATGAACAATCCTGCTTACTCACAGGGCGGACAACCGCAGGGCGGCATACACATTGATGAGGATTCGCGCGGACGTGGAAGCGGTTACGCCTACGAGATTTTGCATCAACCGTCGTTCTCACTCGCGGTCTTGCGACTCGAAGCCGAGCAGTCAATTCAAGCCGAAGCCGGTGCAATGGTTTCAATGTCGGCGCACGTCGAATTGCAATCGCAATTAAAAGGCGGCGTCATAGGGGCGTTAAAACGCGCGGTCGGCGGCGAATCGGCGTTTATCTCGACCTTCACGGCACGCGGGGCGACGGGCGAACTCACACTCGCACCCGGAAATCCCGGCGACATCGCGGCTCTGGAAATGAGAAATCAGGATTTTCTCGTTCAGTCGAGTTCGTATCTCGCGGGCGACGCGAATTTGCAGATTGATACGACGTGGGGCGGGGCGCGCTCGTTCTTCGGCGGCGAAGGCTTGTTCGTCTTGCGTGTCACGGGAACGGGTTTATTACTCGTCTCATCGTTCGGGGCGATTCACCGCAAAGTTTTACAACCCGGTGAGCGATACGTGGTTGACACGGGGCATCTCGTCGCGTGGGAAGCGGCGATGCCATACACTTTGAGGAAAGCGACGAGCGGTTTCTTCCGTAGTTTCGTCAGCGGCGAAGGAATCGTTTCGGAGTTCACGGGACCCGGCGAGATTCTGATTCAGACGCGCAACCTTGAAGCTTTCGCCGGACTCCTGCGCCCGTTCTTCCCGTCGCAAGGGAGTGGCGGTAGCGGCTTCAATTTCAAAATCGGCGGTTAAGGTTTCGATTTAAGTGTGCAGGGTTAAACTGACAAATAATATATGGTTGCTGATTCTCCACAGTTGATTTCCGCGCACCCGAAAGTGAACGAAAACTTTACGGGCAGCGGACGATGCGTCGGAATTATCGGCGTCCCATTGGATTTCGGAGCGGAGAAAGCGGGCGTCGGTCTGGGTCCGGCGGCGGTTCGTATTGCGCGGCTCAGTGAACGCATAGAAACCCTTGGCTATCGAGTCAATGATACGGGCGACATACACATCGGTATCCCTCTGGCAAAGCCCGCGCACGGCGAACCTTTACGTTATCTGCGTGAAGTCAAAGCGGCGTGTGAAGGACTCGCGGAGCGCGTCGAAGATATGATGGAGAAATGCGATGTGCCGCTTGTTATCGGCGGCGACCATTCCATTTCAATCGGTTCAATCAGCGGCGTCGCTTCGTATTTTCATAAAAAGGGACAGAATCAACTCGGCTTGATTTGGGTGGACGCGCACGCCGACATGAACACGCCCGAAACCACGCCGTCCGGCAATATACACGGAATGCCGCTCGCCACTCTGCTCGGATACGGTACGCCGGAACTCACGAACATCGCGGGTTTCAGCCCGAAACTCGAACCGCAGTTTTGCGTTCATCTCGGAGCGCGCGACATAGACGCGGGTGAGCGCAGCCTTATCAAACAGCTTGGTCTGCGTTTTATCACGATGCGCGAAATTGACGAACGCGGCATGAATGCCTGCATAGATGAAGCAGTCGCAATCGCTTCGCGCGCTGCCGCCGGATTTCATTTGACGCTCGATATAGATTCACTTGATCCTACGGACGCGCCGGGTTCGGGAACAATCGTGCGCGGCGGTTTGACTTACAGGGAAGCGCACTTGGCGATGGAGAAAATTGCGGAGATTGGAAAGATGCGCTCAATGGACATCGTGGAAATCAATACCACGCTCGACATCAACAATAAAACGGCGGAACTCGGAGTCGAACTCGTGTTGTCCGCGCTCGGTAAGACGATACTTTAAAAAGATTGATTCATTCAGTCATTCAGTCATTGATTCAATGAGCCGATGAGTCAATGACTCAATCTTCGGGGAGCATTTGCGTGGCGAAAAAGTTAAAAATCGGTGTGATATTCGGTGGTCGTTCCGGCGAACATGAGGTGTCTTTGCGTTCGGCAACGGCAATCATCGAAGCGATGGATAAAACGAAATATGAAATCGTTCCAATTGGGATTACCAAACAGGGACGTTGGCTTGCCGCGACTTCTCCGGCACAACTCGCGTCCGCAAAAGTTGAACATGTTCAAGCTTTGGAAGCGACGGGCGAGGACGGCTTGACCTCTCACGCTCTCACCACAAATTCACGCGGCGAAAGCATCGCGGCTGCTCATGTTGACGCGCACATTGCCGCTTTAGATGTTGTGTTTCCTGTGCTTCACGGGACGTTCGGCGAGGACGGCACGATTCAGGGTCTGCTTGAAACCTACAACATGCCTTACGTCGGGTGCGGCGTACTGGCTTCGGCGTGCGGGATGGATAAGATTGTGATGAAGCAGCTTTTCCATGCGTCGGGTTTGCCGCAATGTCGCTATGAATGGTTTCGGCGTGGGGAATGGGAAGCGGATAAAGAAAGGATTTTGCGAACGATAGAAAAGAATCTAGGCTTTCCGTGTTTCGTCAAACCCGCGAATTTAGGTTCGTCGGTCGGCATCTCGAAAGCCGATGATGAGATTCAACTTGAGGCGGCGATTGATTTAGCCGCCCGCTTTGACCGCCGCATCATCGTCGAGGAAGGGCTTGATGTCAGGGAAATCGAATGCGCCGTGCTTGGCAATGACGAACCGGAAGCGAGTCTGCCCGGCGAGTACATCGTGCACGACGAATCCGCCAAGTTTCTCGATTATACGGAGAAATACGCGAACACCGGACATAACGAATTCATCACTCCCGCACCGCTCTCATCATCTCTACAAACTCAAATTCAAACAATGGCACGAACGGCGTTTCGCGCAGTTGACGGGGCGGGACTCGCCCGCGTGGATTTCTTCCTGCGCCGCGACACGAACGAACTGCTTATCAACGAATTGAACACGATGCCGGGATTCACGGACACATCGGGCTACCCGAAAATGTGGACGGCATCAGGACTCGCATTCCCGCAGTTAATTGACCGCCTCATCACGCTTGCCGTCGAACGCCACGCCGATAAATCACGTAATCAAACGAGTATTTGAGTTTGGAACTTACCTTAAAGTCGCGTTTGATTGATGTTCAGTATTGTGTTCTCAACAAACACAATTTCAGTTTAATAAAAAACTAACTGTAACTTCAGCTTCGACTTTGATTGCACCGGGCGCAAAAGTCGCAACGCCTTCCGAGAAACTACCACCAACGCTTACGGTATTACTCGTTGCGTTCGCAGAGAAGTTGTAATTCTGTTTTACCGTGTTTCCTTCGGTTATCCTGACAGCCTTACCAACCGTCTGCCCAACTGATGCCGTCATTGCAACAGCTTTTTCCCGTGCTGCTTTCATCGCTAAGTCTCGCGCCTTATCTTTATTATCGCGTAACTTCGACGTTTCAAATTTGACGCTGTTGACTTCGGTAATTCCGGCTTTTAAGGCTTCCGCGAAAAACTCCTCAAAACGCGAAATATCGGTTAGTTTTACGATAACGGTTTTTGAAACTTCGTAGCCTTTGAAAATCTTTTTGCCAACCTCGTCGCCGTCCTCATCATATACTTTCGTTTTAGCGTCACGAACTGACTCGTATTTCATTTCAACGGAAATATAATCGGTTTTGACATTTTGCGGCGCAACCGAAAAGCGGCGCGTCAGTTCCAAAATTTTTCTAACCGTTTCATCATTTAAGCGTTTGGCAACTTGTAAATCTTTATCGGTTTTTGTCACGTCAAGCGAAAATATAACTTCGTCCGGCGCAACTTGCACTTCGGCAGTTCCGGTAACGGTATTCACCGGCATTCTGTCAATATCCTGAGCCGAAACGGAGAAACCAAAGCATAGAGTTAGAAAAAGGAAAATTAAAGTTGTTCTCATGTTATTCGTCTTAAATAAGATTGGACGCGAAAATCAAGCGCAAAAGCCAAACTATCGTTTGTTTGACGGTGCGCGATAGCCGCGACGTGTGCGGATTCTGATTTCGGGTTTAGTTGTGGAAACCTCGATTTCGCGCCATTTTCCGTCGTGCGCGCTATTGGTCGGGCGATAAGTAACGGTGTACTGGTTACTTAATTCTTCGACAATATCGCCGAGAGCTTCGCGTGTTTCGCGTCCGCCGGGAGTGCTTATAAAGCGTCCGCCGCTTTTGTTGGCGAAGTTGCGAAGCGAACCCGCCGCGCTTGAAAGCCCGCCTTTATTGTCCGCCATATCAACTGTGTAAAGCGTCGCTCCGACAGCAACACTGACGGCGAGTGCTTTATCGGCGGAGTGTCGGCTTTGAGTGTCCGCACCGTCGGACAGGACGATTATCGCGCGCCGTTTTTCGGGTCGTGCGTTCAGTGCTTCGGCGGCTTCGACAATCGCGTCGTTGAGTTTCGTCATGCCTTTTGCCTGTCGCCCGTAAGCGACGGGGGCAAGGTCGCGGCTTGAGGAAAATTCCTGCATCATCTTGATTTCAGAATCGAAGCGATAGACCGATGCGGTATCTTCGGCGCGCAATCCGGCGAGAAAATGAATCGCGGCGGCGCGTGCAAGCGAAGTACGCCCTTCCATGCTGCCGGAGAAATCAATCAGTATCACGGCGGCGAAAGGCGTGGTTTCGACGAGGAAATTCAAAGCCTTTTGCGGTTGATTATCTTCACGAATAAGAAAATCCGACTTTTTCAGATTACGCACGAAAGAACCGCCCGCATCGGAAACCGTCAAATTCAGAACGACGAGGTTGGTTTCAAAATTGATGACTTCATCGTCGGCTACA
The DNA here is from genome assembly GCA_041743485.1 of Pyrinomonadaceae bacterium. Lineage (GTDB taxonomy): Bacteria > Acidobacteriota > Blastocatellia > Pyrinomonadales > Pyrinomonadaceae > JANDLT01. The sequence continues at coordinate 2,609 of JBGTMR010000130.1, read as the reverse complement.
TCCTGTGTTGCGTTTTGGGCTTGAATTCCAATCGGAGAAAGAGAACTGAGAGTCAACAGACAAAGTGCGGGAAAAAACATTCGCTTCCAAACTGAACTTTGTAAAAGGGGTGCGAACATAAGGACATCCTTTGACTGAAGGTTTCCACCTGAGACCGAAGACTTCACTTGAAGCTACTGCGTATAAATCTAATAACGCCAAGTAATTTACCCGCGCGCTCAATCACCGAAGTTGAGATGACAAGGCGCGGCGTGTTTTCAACCTCAATTTGCAAAGCGTTGGATTGAAGGGCTAACTGTGTAAAGACGGCGGGTAAATCAGTGAATTGCGAAGTGGCATTCAAATTTTTGGCATCGTCATCACCACCCGCCTGATTGAGAAGTTTCTTGACGATTTTCTCCATCTGTTCAAGTTTCTTTTTGCCGTCGCGGTCAAGACTTTGGCGGGCTTCGTACTGCGACTTGAGAAGCGCGGCGATTTGCGCGGCTTCACGTGCGCGTGCGAGATGGTCTTCGTGTAGCGACTTTTCGCGTTTGACGCGCATACGACTCATCATCTCTTTCTGATGTTGTTCGAGACGAGCGTTGGCACGTTCTTCCGGGTCTAACGAATCACCGCGTGCCGTCACGCCCGTTTGAGCGTGCGCGGCGAACGGCAGCAAGAACAGACAGAAAAACAGGAGCAGATAAAACTTTGCGTGCATAATCAACTATTTACGGACAGCGGCTTGCAGCTTTACATGAGTTTTGTCGGAATGCCGACTCTTAATATTTTGGATGAAGCTGCGATTTAGCGAAGCGTATACGGATTGTCGGGAGTATTGATGAAATCGTCGCCCGCTTTGGAGCGCGGAGTACGCTCGACGATGATTGTTTTCTTGTTTGGCGGCGGCGTTTCTAAAGGACGCGGATTGCCGGTGGTCGTTTTGTAGTTAATTCCCAATTCACCTTGATTGACTTGCATGAGCCGCACGCCGCTCAAACTTTCAGCGGGCAGCAGTAGGTTGTAGCGAGTTTCGGCGGTTGGTGAGAGAGTCGAAGTATCGAGTTTTATTGTGCGGGCTTCGCTCTGCCCGCTTTTGTTTTTAACTTCGAGGGTTAGGGAAAGATTTTCCAGCGTGTCGGAGCTGATATTTCGCACCGTACCGCCGATAACGACCTGCCCTTTACGCAAGTAAAGTTCGTCTTCCGCAATCTGTACTTTCAGAGGTCGCGGAGCCGTCGCACGGTTTTCAATCGTCGCGGCGGGCGGAACAAACTTCCGGCGCAGGTACATAAACCCACTGGCAAGTCCGAGAACAGTGAACAAAGCGACGATGATGGAGATGGCTTTAGTCATTGTGTATTTGAGAAACGGTCAGCTGTTCTACGGTGCTTGGGGTGCGACGGGAGCAATGCCGAATCTTTCGGCAAGCCCGATTAGAAACTCTTGTTCGGCGAGTCCGCTGCTGATGAGCGTGACCCATTCGGTGCTAACCACGCTGTCGCGGCGTCCTTCGATGCGCGCGGAAACGGAAACATCGGTTGTTGTGCCGTCAATCGGGATGAGTTCGATTCGCATAGTATAACGTCCGCGCGTCCAACCGCCGGGAGCGGAGAAATCGAAATTGGATGAATAGCGCGACAAATCCGTTTCCGTGAGGGAAGCACCTTTGCTGAACGTGTAAGGTTGCGTGACGACGATGTTCAGGTCGGGTCGCGTTCCGGCTTCGTCTAAAATCATTTTGCGTTCGGTGATTAAATCCCCCACGTTCTGCAAAATCACGTCGCGGCGGGCGCGTATCCGGTACGGGTTGGCGAGAGCGGGAACGGAGCGGGTTTTGCCGCGCCCGAAATCGAAGCCGCGCCCCGTGCCGACATCAGTCTTGTTGCCGTTGTTTCCGGCTTCGCGGTCGCTTCCGGCGTCGCGCACACGGTCTTTCTGGCTGTCCGTGCCTTTACTCTGTTGGGCGTCGGCGGTCGAGAAACAAACCACACACACACACACGGCGGCTAATAATTTGTATTTCATAAATTTATGTTTCATGTCGCATTAAATGCCCGAAGTTTTTCCTTAAAGGTCGTTTCGTAAAAAAGACAATCGTTAATCTCGCGTGATGTTATACCAAATCACTGCCTTATCAAGCTTCAAGTCACAATTAAATTCGCGCGCTTCAAGAATAGATGTCACGATTTACGATTCGCGTTGGCAGACTTTAGCTTTTGCCTTTATCTAACCGCATCGCGTTGTCGCTCCCATTCGCGCAAAGCCTGCACGCCGCGCCCAAAGTCCGCATCGCTCGCATAAAAATTATGCGCTCCGTTATCGCGCGCCGGGTCGCGTACATAATAAAGATAATCGGTGGACGCCGGATTGAGGGCGGCATCAATCGCGGAACGACTTGAAGCCGCGATGGGTGCGGGCGGAAGTCCGGTGACCTTGCGCGTGTTGTAGGGTGATTCGCGGTCTAAATCGCTTTGATAAACTTTGCCGTCGCCGCGCCACTTGCCCGCGAGTTTCGAGGCATAAATGATTGACGAATCAATGCCGAGTGACATGTTCAAACGAAGACGATTGTAAATCACGGACGCGACGAGAGGGCGTTCGGCGGCGAGTTTGGCTTCGGTTTC
>JBGTMR010000129.1:0-12694 GCA_041743485.1 Pyrinomonadaceae bacterium | reverse complement strand
CCGTTAATCGCCGGAAACACAAAGACCGCGACCAGCATTACAACCACCACACCGAGCAACGGATAAACGATTCGCGCCGCCCGCCACACGCGATAATCAATCCGCATCCCCGCCAGCATCGCTGCAAACCCGATAACCGTCCACGCCGCTTGACGCGCGAAATAACCGTACACGCTCCCGCTTTCCTTCATCGCCACAAACGCCGACGCGCTATACACCATCACCACGCCGAACAGCGCGAGGGCAATCGTCGCCGCGAAAAGGCTTTCATCGTATTTGAGTCGCTTGAACATAAAAAGCAGGAGTCAGGAGTCAGGAGTCAGGAGTCAGGAGTCAGGAGTCAGGAGTCAGGAGTCAGAATTAAGGGCGCATGTTCTTCGTTCTTATTCTGACTTCCGGCTTCTGACTTCTGGATTCTATTTTTAACCGCTTCCTTAAACGCCCGCCCGCGCGCTTCGTAGCCCGCGAACATATCGAAACTGGCGCACGCCGGAGCAAGTAAAACGATGTCGTCCCTGTGTGCGAAATGTGCGGCGCGATTGACGGCATCGGTGATGTCCTTTGCGCGTTCGGTTTCGACGATGCCGCGCAGTTCCGCTTCGATACGCGCCGCGTCTTCACCAATGGTGACGAGTGCGCGCCCGTGTGATTTGAGAAGCGGCGCGAGCGGTATGTACGGCGCGCTTTTTCCGCGTCCGCCCGCAATGAGAACGACGCGCCCCGTTTCACACGCGAAGGCTTCGAGGGCTTTGACGGCGGCATCCACGTTCGTCGCTTTCGAGTCGTTATAAAAACGCACGCCTGTCGCTTCGTCACGCGCGACGAGTTCAAGCCGATGTTCGACGGGGGCGAAACCGCGCAAACTCTCGCGCATGATTTTCACATCGAGTCCGGCGGCGATGCCGATAGCGAATGCCGCCGCGATGTTTTCAAGGTTGTGACGCCCGACGAGTTGCGTATCATCGTTCGTCGCCAAAATCGTTTCGCTTGATTGAATGCGCCGCACGATTTCACGCCCTTTGACGTATATACCTTCGGCGGCTTCGCCGTTCTCATCAAACATCGTATTGAACATCACGACTTCGGCGCGCAAGCCTTTTGCCCATGAAGCCGTCACCGCGTCGCCCGCGTTCAAGACGGCGGTGTCGTCCGGCGTTTGATTTGTGAAGATACGATGCTTCGCCACCGCGTAATCGGTAATCGAATCGTAACGGTCAAGGTGGTCGGGCGTGACGTTTAAGACGGCGGCGATGCGCGGGCGAAAATCCTTTATCGTCTCTAACTGAAAGCTTGAAAGCTCCGCGACAATCCAACTCGCATCCGTCGCCGCTTCGACAAAGGAAATCAACGGCGTGCCGATATTGCCGCCGATGAGAGTTTCGTGTCCGGCGGATTTGAACAGATGCCCGACAAGGGCGGTCGTTGTCGTCTTGCCGTTCGAGCCTGTGATGCCGACGATGTTTCCATGAAGGAAACGCGCCGCGAGTTCGACTTCGCCGATGACCTCCGCCCCCGCGCGTTCCATGTACCTGACCGGAATGCTTTTCGACGGCACGCCGGGACTGACCACGCACAGTTCTATGCTGTCCATCAGCCACATCGGAAGTTCACCATCAATCAACCCGACTCCATCAGCTTTCAAATCTCGCGCCTCGTCCGTCCATTCGGCTTGCGGCTTGATGTCATGCAAAGCAACTTTCGCCCCGCGACTTTTCAAGAAGGCTGCCGCCGCGACGCCGCTTTTGCCCGCGCCGAGTACGATTGTCTTTTTGCCTTCGAGTTCCAAAGTCGTTTCCTTATCGAGAGTCTGCTTGAAATTTCAAATCTGGAATTTGAAATTTCAAATTGATTTTTCTAACGCAATTTAAGCGTCGAGAGACTAAGCAACGCGAATAGAATGGCGATAATTAAAAATCGAAAAACTATCTTCGATTCCTTCCAACCTTCCATCTCGAAGTGATGATGAAGCGGCGTCATATTAAACAAACGTCTGCCCGTGCCTGTGTTGCGTTTCGTGATTTTGAAAAAAGATACTTGGAGCAATACCGACAAAGCCTCAAGCACGAACACGCCGCCGACTAAGAGCAAGATAAATTCCTGCTTCGTCAAAATTCCGATTGTGCCGATTGCCCCGCCGATTGCGAGGCTTCCGACATCGCCCATAAACACATCGGCGGGCGGGGCGTTGTACCACAGGAAGCCGAGACTCGCCCCCGTCATCGCGCCGCAAAACACGGTCAGTTCCGCGACTTCCGGGCGATGCTCCAAGCCCAAATATCCGGCGAAACGCGCGTCGCCCGATATGTATGTGAAAGCCGTCAGTGCCGACATCGCCACCACCGTGATGCTGATTGCCAAGCCGTCAAGCCCGTCGGTCAAGTTCACGGCGTTCGACGTGAACTGCAAAACGAGAATGATAAACAGAAGGTAAAGATAAGGTCCGATGCTGGTGATATTGGTCAGCGCGGTGGCTTTGAAAAACGGCAGACTGATGTTCCACGTATAACCGGAAAACATAAACAGAACCGCCCACACACCGACTCCGATGCCGCATTGCGCCGCGAGTTTCCATCTCCCCTGTAAGCCTAGACTCTGTTTCTTGGCGACCTTCGCGTAGTCGTCGAGAAAGCCGATAAGGGCGAACAGCGTCGTGGCGATTACGATAATCCAAACGTAAAGACTGTTAAGCCGCGCCCACAACAGAGTCGAAATCAAGACCGCACCGATGATGAGAACGCCGCCCATCGTCGGCGTGTCCTTCTTCGCCTGATGTGATTGAGGTCCTTCGGCGCGGATTTGTTGACCGACGTTTAAGCGGCGCAAATACGCGATGACGTATTTACCGGAGAACAGCGAAATCAGAAGCGAGGTAACGGAAGCATACGCCGTGCGAAACGTGACGTACTGAAAGACGTTGAGAAGCTTGACGAAATACGACTCGCCCGATTGCGGGTTGAGACTCAAGTAAAGCCATTCGTATAAGAGGTGATACAGCATTGATGCCTTCTCGTTTTAACCGTTTCGTCGGCAACTGAAAACTCGTTGAATCGAAGTTGCGATTGTTCGATTCCGGCTTTACTTAAACCGCCTTGAAGCGTTCACGTAAAACCCGAACCGCCCCGTCCAACTTGACACCGCGCGACCCCTTGATTAACACGACATCATTCGCCCGCACTTCCGAAATTAGCCGTGATGTAACCGTTTCGACTTCTGGAAAAAACTGCGTGCCGTCATTCATCATGCCCGCCACCCGCGCTCCTTCAACCAAATACTGTGCCTCGCCGCGCACGCCCCACAATATATCCACACCGCGCAACCGCGCCATCTGTTCGCCCACTTCATAGTGCATCTGCGATGAGTTGCGTCCGAGTTCCAACATCTCGCCCGCGATGACAATGCGCCGCGCATGTCTTTCATTGTCCTTTTCACCATCGTTATGTATCGCCGTATATGTCGTACCGAATGACGCGGTTTCGAGTTCGCTTAACATCTGCGTCATCGCCAAAAGTGATCGCGGGTTCGAGTTGTACGAATCATCAATCACAGTAAAGACGCCCGCCGTTTCATCGTTCGCATCAATCATAAATCGTATAACTTCGCCGCGCATCTGTGACGGCGCGGCACTCGATAGCGCGTCCGCGATAGCTTCCGGTGTCATGTCAAACTCGGTGGCGATTGCCGCCGCCGCTAAAGCGTTCGTCAGGTTGTGGCGTCCGGCTAAGGGCAATCGCGCGAGTGCCGCCCCGCGCGGCGTGTGCAAACGAAAATTGATGCTGCCGAGTTGTGAAGCGTCAATCTCACTCGCCCCGACATCGCATCCATGACTCATCCCGAACGTCACGACGCGCCCCGCATGAACTTCGCGCATCATCAACACGCGCCCGTCGTCGGCATTGAGAATCGCAACGCCTTCGGGTTTCAAAGCTTCGACGAGAGCGCGTTTGCCCGCCGCGATTTCTTCAATCGAATCAAAAAATTCCATATGGACAGGAGCGACGATTAACTCGACCGCGATGTCGGGCGGGGCGATGTTTGCGAGGCGTTTGATTTCGCCGGGAAGCGACATGCCCATCTCCAAAACCGCGACATCGAAATCCGCGCTATGTTGTCCATCCGATTCCATTTGCAAAATCGAAAGCGGCACGCCGAGTTCGTTGTTGTAATTCTTTTGCGTACTGACGACGCGCTTTCCGTTTGCCGAAAGCAGATGCGCGGTTAAATCCTTCGTCGTCGTCTTGCCCGCGCTGCCCGTAATGGCGATGACCGGACGCCGCCACCGTTCAATCACTCCACGCGCCAAATCTTGCAACGCGGCGATGACATCATCAACGAGAAACAGCCGCTCACGGAAAGGATGAAGCGCGACATCGCTTTCGACACGTTCGCGGCGCGCGACGGTGAACGCTGCCTCACGCTCGAAAGCCTGCGGGATGTATTCGTGCGCGTCACTGAAATTCGTCGCCGTGAAACTGTGGCGGCGGTAGTCTTCCGGCGACAGGGCGAAGAACAGTTCACCCGCCTGCACACTGCGCGAATCAATCGCAAAGCCTGTGAGTTGATTGTCGGCAACGGCTTCGCCCGCCGCACCGAAATCATGCCGCACGCCCATCATCTCACTTGCTTCACGCGCCCTCACCTGTTTTGCTTTGCCCTTCCCTTTTCGTATCCGAAACCTAATCTCTGTGCTTGCTCTGTGTAATCTCCGTGTCTCTGTGGTTAAAGTTATTCAAGACATTAACCACAGAGACACGGAGCAAGCACAGAGATTGCACAGAGAAAACATTCGAGACTCAATCATCACTAAAAATCAACTTCACTTTATCGCCCGCGTCAATGCTCTGTCCGGCTTCCGGTGATTGCTTGACGGCGCGCCCTTCGCCCTTCGCTTCCAATTCAAGCCCAAGTCGCGCACACACCTGCCACGCATCGCGCACGCTCATGCCGCGCACATCCGGCATCATCAAAGCCCGCGCTCCGGCGTTCGCATAAACGACGCGCGTGCGGCGTGCAGTCACTTCTTCGCGCACCGCATTCAAGGCTTCGCGCTCGGCATCGTTCGTCCACACCGCCACCGTTGATTCTTTGCCGTCCGACTCTTCTTTTCCACTGGCTACTGACCACTGACCACTGTCCACTGCGGCGGCGTCCGGCATCACTTTCAAGTAAGGCAGCACGACATCCGCGATGTCACGAAACACAGGGGCGGCAGCGTCGCCGCCGTGATATGCCCCGACGGGTTCGTCCAAGACGACGACGATTACGACTTGCGGATTTTCGACGGGCGCGAATCCGGCGAACGAAGCGACGTACTTCGTCGCCGAATAAGCCCGTGTCGCGGGGTCAATTTTCTGCGCCGTGCCGGTTTTGCCCGCCGCCGTGTAACCTTCAAGTTGAGCCTTCTTCGCTGTTCCTTTAAGCGTCACGCTCTCAAGCATTCCACGAAGCGCACGCGCCGTTTCGTCGCTCGTGACGCGCGTTGCCGCAGCAGATGGATTCGCAATCAACGCTCCGTCGGAAGCACGCACGCCGCGAACTATGTGCGGAGCGACGCGCACGCCGTCGTTGGCAATCGTGCCGAAAGCCGATGCGACTTGAAGCGGCGTGACACCGACTTCCTGCCCGATGGCGATTGAGCCGACCGATGAAGCTTGCCACTTTTTGACGGGACGCAAAAGTCCTGCTGTTTCGCCGGGAAGGTCAACGCCCGTGCGCGCACCGAAGCCGAAGCGCGTGATGTATGAATGAAGCCGTTCATCGCCAAGTCGCATTCCAAGCTTAATCGCGGCGACGTTGCTCGATTTGGCGAGGGCTTCGGTCAGTGTCAATGAACCGTAAGGATGATGATCACGAATCCTGCGCCCGGCGATGGTGATGCCGCCCATCTGACAATCAATCGTATCGTCGGGCTTCGCCAAACCCTCTTCCAACGCTGCGGCATACGCGACGATTTTGAACGTCGAACCCGGCTCGTAAATGTTTTGCAAAGCGTGATTGACACGCACCCGCGCAACATCGGCGGGACTCATATCAACCGAGTCGGCAGTGTCGCTTTGACTCTTGTGTTTTGAAGTTGATGCGACGGACGGCGGAGTATTCGGGTTGAAAGTCGGAGCGTTGGCGAGTGCGAGAATCTCGCCTGTGCGCGGGTCAAGCACGACCGCAGTTCCGGCACGCGCACGCGATTGTGCGACTGCCGCTTCGAGAACTTTTTCGGTTTGATATTGAATCACCGCATCGAGCGTGAGAACGATTGAACCGCCGTCACGCGCCGCGACTTCAACCGCATCGTAAGCTTTGCGGTTCACATCCAGATTCAGATAGACGCGCCCGGCTTCGCCACGCAAACGGTTTTCCTGCGTCTGTTCGATGCCGCCAAGCCCGTGTTCGTCAAGCCCGACGAAGCCGATGATATGGGCGGCGAGAGAATCATTCGGATAAAACCGCTTCGATTCTTGACGTGTATAAACGCCTTTGATTTTAAGCGTCGGGATTTTTTCGGCGTCCAAGGCATCGAGTTTGCGCGCCAGCCACACGAACTTTCGCTTCTCCGTTCGCGCACGATTTACGCGCCGGATAAGCGGAGCGGCATCCTCATTAAGCAAGCCCGCGAGTCGGGCGATGTCTTTATTTACGTTTTCGATTTCATCCGGCACAGCGAACACGGATGTCACTTCGACACTGCGCGCGAGTTCGCGTCCGTTGCGGTCGAGAATCAAGCCGCGTCCGGCGCGCGTCGCACGCGAACCCTGCTGTTGACCGCGCGCGCGTGAAACGAGAAATTCGTGACCCGCCGTTTGCAAATAGATGAGCCGCACGCCGACGCACACCATCCACACACATAACACCGCGCACATCACCAAAGCGCGCCGCCGCGTGCGGTCGGGCGTCGCCGTCGCGGTTTTGCGCGCAAGCGAATTTTGAATTGGCAATCGGCGGTAATGGTTGGTCATCAATCGTGGTTGGTCATCAAAGACGGACGGTTTTTGATAAATCGCCACTAGCTTTAGCTAGTGGACACTGAAACTGAAATCAGGCTTTAGCCGAATCTGAGCAAAAATAGAATCCTTGTGACTTGCTCCCAATCGTTCGGCTAAAGCCGGAATTTCTTGGAAACTTGTGCCACTAGCTAAAGCTAGTGGCAATTTATTTAGCCTTTTTCAAAACCCGTCCGAACTGTTGATTTGAAATTTCAAATTATGAAAAAGCCCCGACGACTTCCTTAACGTCCGGTCGTGGCGGTACGGCGTGCATTTGAAGCAAGCAAAGCGGGTGCGTCGGGAATGCGTCCTTGTTTGGCAACATCCTGTTTGAGTGTGACTTGTTTGAGCGTTGTTTGTTTGACCGACGCCTGTGTATCGAAACCTTGATTGACCGCGACTTGTTTCGCTTCGCCGGAATGAACGTCGAGAGTGTTTCTTAACTGCGATGCGCGGGCGGCGTTGAGTCCCTGTTGACGCGCCTTGCTTTCGAGATTGCGCGGGGCGGTCGCTTCGTTAAACGCGAGTTGCAATCGCTTCTGTTCGGCGAGCAAAGCGGTTTGTTCGCCGCGCAACTTTTCGCATTCGTAACCGTGATTGACCGCCGCGATATGTTGGGCGGCGGCGCGCACGAATCCCACGCTCAACACCACGCCGCACGCGACGAGAATCCAGATATACGCTTGTGACATACGCCCGACGAACGGCTGCGCTGCGGCGCGTGAGCGCGATGATGATAACGGCAGTGATTGTGTGTGGTTCATGCTTTCGTTCCTCAAGTCGGTGACGTGCCGTGTGAGTGACGCCGATGATGACACGGGCGGCACACGCGCGCTTTCAAGTTCGGGGTCGAAGGAGAGTTGAACGATTTACACTGGGGGCGAGGCGAACGCCTTTCATGTTAAAGACGCTGACAGGCGCGCAACTTTGCACTTCTCGCGCGCGGGTTAGTCCGTGCTTCCGCCGCGTCAGGGGTTACGGGGCGGCGTGTCAAAATCTGTACGGCTTTCCGGCTTCCGCATTCGCATACCGGCAAGCGCGGATCACATTCGCATCCTCCGGCGAGGCGGCGCAGTGCGCGCTTCACGATGCGGTCTTCCAGTGAATGAAAACTGATGCACACGAAGCGTCCATGCGGGTTAAGAATGTCAATCGAGCTTTCAACAAATTTCTCTAACTCGTCGAGTTCACCGTTGACGGCAATGCGTAAAGCCTGAAACGTGCGCGTCGCGGGGTGAATCTCGGAAGTCGCGCGCCCGCGCTTTCGTTTGCTTTTCCCGCCGCCGTAGCGAATCACTCCCGCGACCAAATTCGCCAATTCAACGGTCGTCTTCACGGGTTCGCCGCGTTCGCGGCGTTCGACGATGCGCCGCGCAATGCGACGTGAAGCGGGTTCTTCGCCGTACTCGTAAATGATGCGGGCGATTTCCACTTCCGGCAGTTCGGCAAGCAATTCGGCGGCGGTTTGCTCATCGCCGCCCGCGTCCATACGCATGTCGAGCGGTGCATCAAAGCGGAAACTGAAACCCCGATGCGCGGTATCGAACTGCCACGACGACACGCCCAAGTCAGCCAACACGCCGTCCGCCTTGCTTTCGCCCACACTCGCAAGTACGTCCGCGATTTCGTGTGAAAGGGCTTTGACGGCTGAAAATCTTGTGCCGAAACGCGCGAGGCGATGCGCGGCGTGTTCGAGCGCGTCGGGGTCGCGGTCAATTCCAATTATGCGCGTCGTCGGGCTGCTTTCCAGTATCGCTTCCGCGTGACCGCCCAAGCCGAGCGTCGCATCAATGAACAATCCGCCGCGTTCGGGAGCGAGAAACCCTATCGTCTCGTTCAACATCACCGAGCGATGAAGCGCGTCGAAATCAACGTCCTCGTCGGCATCATTGTCGGCATCGCCGTCAATATCCGTGTTGCCGTTAATGTCTAAGTCGCTTTCCGCCGTCATACCGTTTGCTCCGGCGTCGCTTTCAAAGAACAGCCCATAACTTTCAAAACCATCTCACGCCGGATTCATCGCGGACGCTTAAATACCGAGTCGGGCGAGTGCGGCTTCATCTTCCGCCGTGTACGGGTCGGACTGCATTCGCTGTTGAAAGCGTTCGAGTTCCCACACATCGAAATAAGTCAGATAACCCATCACCGCGACTTCACCGATTATCCCCGAACTGCGGCGCAACAGAGGGTGAATCAAGATTCTTCCCTGCAAATCCATCGCCGCTTCCTGCCCGTAATAATTCGCCCGGTCAAGAAACCTGCGACGGTGCGCGTCCATCGCGGGCAGCAAAGCCAAACGCCCTTCGATGTTCTGCCATTCCTGCAAAGGGTAGATGAGTGCGCTCTCACCTGTTAAACTCGTGATATAAAAGTTTGAGCCGTACTGTTTCGCTAAAATGTTCCTGAAGACGGTCGGAATTTTGAGCCGCCCTTTCGGGTCAATTCGCGCGGTGTAGTTGCCTCTAAACATCCGACATTAGTCCGAAAACGAGTCACCTGCTTAAACCTTAAAGTAGTTCTTGAAGCACTGACGGCAAAGCGATGTTATTAGTCCACTTCAAACCACTTCAGACCACCCTTCGCGCATAGTACGCTTGCATCAGATACGGTGTCAAGAACTAAAATTCGAGGTTTTGCGAAAACCTTTAAGCACGATATGGTGTACTGAACGGAGAACTGTTTCGACCGTCAAGCGTAATCGTTGTTGTGTATCCTTAAACTCTAGTAATCACGGATTTTGATTGGCGGCTAAACCTAAAACACAGTGAACAAGTTCGGCTCGTTGGTATTTTTAGGTTCGATTTTGACGCTTGGGAATGTTCTCGGCGGGTTGTTCTTGATTCGTTCGACGGCGCGGACGAAGGCGAGTGTGCGATTGCTTAGAAATCTGCTCGGCACGGGAGCGGGTTTCATGTTGGCGGCGGTGTTTTTGGAGTTATTACCGCAGATAATCGAAGCCCGAATCGCCGCCCGCGATAATGCGGGTGTGGCGCACGCGATGTTGCTGGTTTTGAGCGGCTATCTTTCTCTGTTGCTGGTTGAGCAGTTCATCGCTCCGCACGTTCACCTTCCGTCGTTTGGCAAAGACGATTCGGACGCAAATACAGGTGAAACAGTGAATGTCGCGCAAGCGATTTTGCCGACGACCGGCTACACGGTTCTGACGGGATTGGCGGTGCATACGTTTTTCGACGGAGTGATGCTTGCCACGAGTTTGCTGGTTGACTTCGAGTTCGGGTTTCTCGTATTCGTCGCGCTTCTGCTCCATAAACTTCCCGAAGGCTTTACGGCGGCGTCAATCGTCGCGGCGGCGGGCGGCAGTCGGCGGCAATCCATTTACGCCACGTTGTTTATCGGGGCGACGACTTTCGGCGGCGCGCTCGCCGTCGCCTACCTCGATTACAGCGTCGGTCAACTTTTGAGTTACGCCCTGCCTTTTGCCGCCGGAGTAACGCTCTACATCACTGCGACCGACTTGATTCCCGAACTTAAACATGGTGCGACTTCGGCTTCATCCTCATCTTCGTCCACAGGGCTTTTCGTAATCGGCGGAGTAATCTTGTTTTACCTGATTCATATTCTGATTGACGCTGTGTGATTCTCCGGCGATACCGATTTTGAAACAGGCAAGGAACAAAATTTGCTCCGTTGCGTAAGTCTGACAAGCAAAATGTACGGTTTATCATCTCAACATAAAAATATGCTTCGCGCTTCCCTTCTGGTTGTGGCGATTTTCTGCCTGTTCGGGGGTTTTAATGCGCCGACGATTCAGGCTCAAACCGCAAACTCCCCATTGCCCGCACCGACGGGTTTCGTCAATGATTACGCCGGAGTGATAGACCAGCCGACGAAGCAGCGTCTGGAAACTTTACTCAGGAATCTTGAACAACGCGCCGATATTCAGTTTGCGATTGTGGTTGTCCCGACAACGGGCGATGTGCCGATTTTTGATTACACGCTCGCAGTCGCGCGTGGATGGGGGATAGGTTCAGCCGACGGTGAAAAGAAAAGCTTGATTCTGCTTGTCGCTGTCAATGACCGTAAATATCAATTACAGGTTAGCCGCCAACTCGAAGGTGATTTGCCGGACGGCGTGGTCGGTGAAATCGGTCGCCGTATGCGTGACCCGTTTCGGCAGAATCGTTACGGCGACGGCTTGGAACTCGCCGCCGGAACAATCGTTGCCACACTCGCCGAAAAGCGCGGATTCTCGCTTGAAGGGATTGACCGCAGCCAAGCTTATCGCGGAAGCAGCGGCACACCGCGTCGCGCTGAAAGCGGTTTAAGCTTTACGGCGTGCTGTTTCATCATTGTTATCGTCTTGGTACTAATGGCGATATTCGGCAGAGGCGGCAAACGTCGCGGCGGCGGCGGTTTCGGCGGCGGCGGTGGGCTGATGAACGCTTTGTTGATCGGTTCGGTTCTAAACTCTATGAGTAACAGTGGGAGTTCGAGCGGTTGGGGCGGCGGTAGTAGTGGCGGCGATAGCGGTGGCGGCTTCGGTGGTTTTGGCGGCGGCGGTGATTTCGGCGGCGGCGGGGCGGGCGGCGATTGGTAAAACCGGAAAACGTAAAAGGTCAAAAAAGCGAACGATGAGTAAAGTGATGCAAGATGCCTTAAACAGTTTCGTCGCGGATTTGCGCGCGACGCACCGCGACAATCTCCACGCGGTTGTGCTTTACGGCGCGGCGGCAGTCGGCGATACGGATGCGCGTTCAGACCATAATCTACTCGTCGCTTTGCAACGCATCACACCCGAAGATTTGCGACTCGCGCAAGCACCGATGCGCGAATGGCAACGTCACGGTTATCCCGTGCCGATTTATTTTACGGTTGATGAACTTACAAGCGCGGCGGACGTTTTCCCGATTGAGTTTCACAAAATGGAGCGTGCGCGCCGCGTGCTTTACGGGCAAGACCCTTTTGCGAACATCGAAATCTCCGATGAGAATCTGCGTCACCAAACCGAGTACGAACTACGAAGCAAGTTGCTTCAACTGCGGCGTCTTTACATTCCGGCTTCCGCGTCGCCCGCGCGTCTCGTCGAATTGATGGGCAACAGTCTCGCCAGCTTCACGGATTTATTCGCGCCCGTCTTGATACTCAAAGGCATTACCCCGCCGACGACGAAACGCGCTCTGCTCGATGCGACGGTGCGCGGACTCAACTTGAATGTGACGCCTTTCAACTCGATTTTGGCGCATCAAGAAAAGTCCGATGAACCTTTGACGGACATCGAAGCCAACGAACTTTTCACAAACTACTTAGCCCAGCTTGAGCGCGTAATTCAGGCGGTTGATGAATTGCAAGGTCAACCCGTTTCAAAGTAATAATCCGATGTAAAAACAACTTTCGCGTCCATTAAAAAACGAGCAGTCGAAACATCAGGCAAGAGCGACGACAAGCGCGCCGCTCATTGGCACACAACAAAATTTCATAAGCACATAACGGAGAAAAGACGATGAACATATACAGAAAAATAACGATGACGATGATGGTCGCGGTCATCGCTTTGTCAACCAGCGGTTGCGGCTACAACACGCTGAACACGAAACAACAGAACGTCCGCGCGAAATGGGCGGGCGTCGAAACACAACTCCAACGCCGCGCCGATTTAATCTTCAACGCCGCCGAAGCCGCGAAACTCGCGGGCGTGCAAGAGCAGGAAGTTTTCGGACAAATCGCCCAAGCCCGCTCAAGACTTTTGAACGCGACGA
>JBGTMR010000128.1:0-12815 GCA_041743485.1 Pyrinomonadaceae bacterium | reverse complement strand
TTGAGTGTCGGAGCGTTCTTTAATCTAATGATTGTGCTTGCCGCCGTGTGTGCCATTATCGGCTTCGTGCGCTTCACGGATATAGAATAACGCGCCGCTTTGCTTGTGCCGTTATTTGTTTTGATTAACGTGAGGCGACATGGTTCGTGGTGGTGATACCACGAATCATGTCGCCTCACGTTAGGACTACAGAATTTGAACGCTCAACTGCGCGCCGCTTCTAAAAAAGCACGCACTTTCGACGCATCTTTGACGCCCGCCGCGCTCTCCACACCGCTTGCCACGTCAACGCCGAACGGTGCGACCGCGATAATCGCCTCACCGACGTTCGACGCATTCAACCCGCCCGCGAGTATTAAGCGCGGCACAAGACTTACGACTTGACGGGCGACGCTCCAATCGAAACGCGCGCCGCTTCCGCCGTACAAATGTCTATCAAACGCATCGAGCAGCACGCAATCGCAAAACGCGAAACCCTCCGCCGCTTCAAGCTTGAAATTCGCACCGACGTGCAAAGCTTTCGTCACATGCAAGCCTTCGTCTATCAAGCGACGACAATCATCCGCGCGTTCGTCGCCGTGCAACTGCACCGCTTCCAGATTTGCGAGACGTGCGATGCGTGCGACTTCTTCGGTTGTTTCATTGACGAACACGCCGACCGCTTCGACACGCGGATTTTCGAGGCGCAATGTTTCCATGATGGCGCGTGCGCGTGTCGGCTCAATGTAACGCGGACTCGGTTTGTAGAAATTGAAACCCAAAAAATCCGCACCCGCATCGGCACACATTCGGGCGTCTTCCAAGCCTGTCACGCCACAGATTTTTACGCGCGTTTCATTCGATTCCGTTTGGTTTAATCTCGACATCTTTATAACAACTCGCGTAATGCCGCTTCCGTATCGGGGGCGCGCATCAAGCTTTCGCCGATAAGGAAAGCGTCGTAGCCTGCATCGCGCAGACGCACCAAATCGTCGCGCACGCTCAAGCCGCTTTCACTTATCAACAACGCATCGGGCGGAGCGTCTTTGACGAGTTCGAGACTTGTTTCAATCGTGACTTGGAAGGTTTCGAGATTGCGGTTATTGACTCCGATGATGCGCGCACCGCACCGCGCCGCGCGGTTCATTTCATCTGCGGTGTGAACTTCGACGAGCGCGTCCATACCGAGTTCGTCTTCAATCACCGCCCGCAAATCCGCGAGCCGGGCATCGTCAAGGGCGGCGACGATAAGCAGCGCGGCATCCGCTCCGGCTTCGGCGGCTTCGTAGATTTGCGCCGCGTCAACGATGAAATCCTTTCGCAAAACGGGAAGCGCAACGCCCGCGCGCACCGCCCGCAAATCCGCAATCGAACCTTTGAAATAGTCTTCTTCGGTTAAGACCGAAACCGCGCACGCCCCGCTTCGTTCGTAACTGCTTGCGACTTGGGTCGGGGTCATGTCGTCACGAATCATGCCTTTCGACGGCGACGCGCGTTTGTATTCGGCAATGATTTTGAAGTTCGTCGAAGGAGTTGATAAAGCCCGATGAAACGTGTGTGACGAGGGTGCGCGGCGAGCTTCCAAAGCGCGTGCGCGGCGTGCGTCCATGCTTTCCGCGCGGTGTAGATTGTGAACGCGAAGGTGCGTGGCTTCGAGAATCGTGTCGAGAAAGTTATGCGCGCGGGGCTGTGTGGTCATTGATTTGTTTCGCGTATCAGCGCGGCGAGTTTGCCGCGCGCCGCACCCGTGTCAATGCTTGTCGCGGCGAGTTGCGACGCCTCTTTAAGCGTCCCCACGATGCCGCCGATATAGAGGGCGGCGGCGGCATTGATGATGACGAGATTGCGCGCCGCACGACTTGTTTCAGTGTCGCATTTGCCGTCAAGTACATCCTTGATAATCCGCGCATTGTGCATCGCATCGCCGCCGCGCAAGTCGTCGAGTTTCTGAATCTCAAGCCCGAAGTCACGCGGTTCAATCGTAAAGACTTCGATGTCCTCCGCGTCCGATTCATCGCGCACGGCGACAACATGCGTCGCACCCGCGAGCGTGATTTCGTCCAAGCCGTCCGCCCCGTGAACGACCCATGCGTGACGTGTTCCGAGAGCGCGCAAGGCGCGTGCGACCGTCGGCAGAAGCGACGGATGCCAGACGCCTATGATTTGGCGCGGAGCTTTTGCCGGATTCGTCAAAGGACCTAAAAGATTGAACGTCGTATGCACGCCGAGTTCGCGGCGAACCTGCGCGACGCGGCGCGTCGAACCGTGATATATCGGCGCGAACATGAAACAGATGCCGATTTCATTTAAGCAATGCTCCGATGTTTCGGGCGACGCGGAAGTGTTGACGCCGAGCGCGTCGAGTACGTCGGCACTGCCGGATTTTGAAGTCGCGGCGCGGCTGCCGTGTTTCGCTACCGGAAGATTCGCGCCCGCGATAACGAACGCGGCGGCGGTCGAGACGTTAAAAGTCTTAACCCGACTCGAACCCGTTCCGGCGGTATCAATAAAGTTCGCGTGACGCGAGTTGATAGGCACGGCGCGGGCGCGCATCGCTTCCGCCATGCCCGCGAGTTCTTCCGTCGTTTCGCCTTTGATGGCGAGGGCGACGAGGGCGGCGGCGATTTGTGCGTCGGGCGTCGCCGGATTTAAGAGAGCGTTGACGAATTGCGCGGCTTCCGGTTGCGCGAGATTGTGACCGCGCATCAAGCGCAGCGTCATACCGCGCAAACTCACATCACCGATGTCGCTCCGGTGTATTGAAACGTCGTCGCGGCGCGGCGGTGTCGGCAGCATCCATGTCGGACGCCCCGTGATGTTGTCGGTCGTATCAGCCATAAACGAAAAGGGGATTATAAGGTCAGAAAATTGGCGAGCATCTCTTTGCCGCCCGTCGTCAAGATTGATTCAGGATGAAACTGCACGCCTTCGATGTTCATTTCACGATGACGCAAACCCATGATGATGCCGTCATCGGTTTCAGCCGAGATTTCGAGACACGCGGGCAATGTCGCGCGTTCGACGATAAGCGAATGATAACGTCCGGCGGCGAAGTTCGGTTCGAGTCCTTTGAATATCGTGCGCCCGTCATGCGCGACGTTCGCGGGTTTGCCGTGAACCGGAGAGGGTGCGCGCACCACACGCCCGCCGAAAACCTGCCCGATTGCCTGATGTCCGAGACACACGCCGAGCAGCGGCACACGCCCGCCGAACCGCTTTATCACGTCAAGGGAAACGCCCGCGTCATCGGGCGTGCCGGGTCCCGGCGAGATGAGTATGCGCGCGGGCTGCATCGTTTCGATGTCGTCAATCGTAATCTCACGACTGCGCGCGACTCGCATCTCCGCTCCGAGTTCGCCCAAGTATTGCACAAGGTTGTAGGTGAACGAATCGTAATTATCAATAACGAGAATCATAAAAGATAGTGGATAGTGAAAAGCTTTGTAGCTACTCAGCCGTCTTCAGACGGCTTTCCGCGAAGCGGCACTTAGACCAGCCGTTTGACGGCTGGGGACGATTGAGAACCAATCTCCTTAGCCCGTTTCTAACGGGCTTTCGCATGAGGCTTGAGCCGTTCAGGTCGTGTGGCTAAAGCCGGATGAGAGAAGGACGTTAAAACGCCCTGCCAAAATCTATTAACCCTGCTTCCCAGCCGTCAAACGGCTGGTCTATACGCCCTTGCGGGGAAGCCGTCTGAAGACGGCTGAAGAGTTAAAAAGCCTTTGTCTTAAACTTCCACTATCCACTATCCGTTATCCGTTATTTCGACGGCGCGGATGATCGCCCGCGCTTTGTTAATCGTTTCTTCGTACTCTAAGTGCGGCACGGAATCGGCGACGATGCCTGCTCCGGCTTGGACGTGTGCCGTCGAGTTGTGGGCTTCGACGACGAGTGTGCGAATAGCGATACATGAATCGAGGTTGCCAGCATAGTCAAGATAGCAGATTGCTCCGGCATACACACCGCGTTTATGCGGTTCGAGTTCATTGATGATTTCCATCGCGCGAATCTTCGGCGCGCCCGTTACCGTCCCCGCCGGGAAGCACGCCGCGAGTGCGTCGAAGCGGTCATGTTGTGTGTCGAGTTCGGCGCGCAATGCACTGACGAGATGCTGAACGTGGGCGTATTTTTCGACGCTCATTAAGGTTTCGACGCGCACCGTTCCCGCGCGAGCGACGCGCCCCAAATCGTTGCGCCCCAAATCAACCAGCATCGTGTGTTCGGCGCATTCCTTCGCGTCATGGCGCATTTCCTCAGCGAGTATGGCATCTTCCGTTTCGTCAAAACCGCGCGGGCGCGTTCCGGCAATCGGGCGATACTCAAGATTACGTCCGCGCACGCGCACCAGCATTTCCGGCGACGCCCCGACGATTGACGTTGCATTGAGACGCAAGAAGTACATGTAAGGCGCGGGATTCGTGCGACGCAGGGCGCGATAAATCTCGATTGGAGCGGCGGAGATTTTCGCGGTGAAGCGTTGCGATAGTACAGCCTGATAACAGTCGCCGCGCCGTATGCTTTCTTTGATTGTCTCGACCGCGCGCTCAAATTCATCTTGCGTCCAAGCCGATTTGAAAACGACGGGCGACGATGAAGTCGGTGATGAAGTTGATACGGATGAGTTCAAAGGGCGATGCGTCGCCGGAACTTCAAGCGAACCGAGCAATCGTTGCGCGATGCGTTCCGTCGCATTCACGGCTTCCTTATAACGCGCACGCAATAGGGCTTCGTCAGTTTCGCTTTCGTCGAATGTGACGATGCTCGTGATGTGAAGTAATTGCTGAACGTGGTCGAATGCCAGCACGTCACGAAAGAACATCCACACCGCCAAATCATCATTATGATTTTCGGCATCGTTCGCATCATCGAGTGAAGACGTGCGATGCAAAAGCTTTTCAAGCAGCGGCTCAAACAACGCGGCGGCTTCATAACCGAGATACCCAATCGCCCCGCCTGTGAGCGGCGGCAATCCTTCACGCGCCGCCAAACGACGCGCCGCGAAATGAGCGCGTAAAAAATCCGTGACCGCCGCGTCATGCGTCACGCTTTCGCCGTCGCGTTCGACGATTGTTTGCCGCCCTCGTCCGCGCACAATCATTTCCGGGCGCGCCCCCAAAAACGTATAACGCGCGACCGTCGCCCCGCCTTCGACAGACTCAAGCAGAAAAGCGAAATCTTCCTTTGCCGCGACGCGCATAAACGCCCCGACCGGAGTCAGCAAATCGGCGGGCAATGTCCGCACGACCGGCACGACGTTACCCTTGCGCGTCTCGCGCATAAAGTCTTCAAAAGTTGCGGGCTGTAACATAACTCAATTGCGGATTGCGGATTGAAGACAGAAGACAAGGAAGACAAAATAACATGAAGCACGTCCTTTGATTTTTAATCCGCAATCCGCAATCCGCAATCCGCAATCATTACCTGTGCGGCGAAGCGTTCCATCTCTTCCATCTGCGGGCTGCATTGAAGCAAAACCAAATCAATGCCCGCCGCTTCAAACTCCGCGATGCGTTCGCGCAACTGTTCGGGCGTTCCGGTCAAGCCGGAATGAAGACCGCGATTCGAGACGGAATAATCTTCGAGCGAGACGCGCTTTTCCAGTTGTGTTCCGGCGAGCCACTGTTGATAGTTGGCGTATCCGGCGGCGTTCTGTTCGACGTTCGTGATGCGTGCGAGTTCGCGTTCTACTTCCGCGTTTGAGTCGCGCACAATCGCGTAAGCCGCGACGCCGAATTGCATTCGCGGCAAGTTCAAACGCTCACGCCTTTCGTTCATGTCCGCGATTTTCAGTTTGACTTTTTCCGGCGCGTCGCCGTGCATCACGTAAGCGTCGCACTGCCGGGCAATCATCTCTTTCGCGGCTTCAGATTCGCCGCCCGCGTAGATGACGGGACGCGGTTTTGAAATCGGCTTCGGCTGCATCACGGCGTCTTCGACTTTGTAATACTTGCCTTCAAAAGTGAAATGGTCTTCGCGCCACATTCTATCCACGACTTCGAGCCACTCCGATGTGCGCGCGTAACGGTCGTCGTGCGCGTCAAACGAAACGCCGTACTTGTGCGCTTCATCAGCCCACCACGACGATACGACGTTTAAGGATAAACGATTCGTCACACCGCCGTGCGCGGCGATGCGGTCAATGTTCGCGGCTTGTTTGGCGAGCAGCGCGGGGTTGTGAAACGTCGGGCGCACGGCGACCATGTATTCAAGCTTTTTTGTGACGGCGGCAAGCGCGGCGGCGGTTGACCACGCATCGAGCGAAGGCGCGTCAACGCCTTTAATGTCGTTTAAGTTCAACTCCGCGATAAGCGTCAAATCGTATCCGATTTCTTCGCTTCGTTGCGCGAGTTTTGAAACGTAATCCCACGTCGCTTCCATCGTTTCGTCGTGGACGTTTCGCAGCCAACCGCCGAACATTGGCATCCAGTATCCGTATCGCATATTCAGCCGCGCATCCTTTCTTCAAGGTAATCAACGAGACGCGCAAACGGGTCGAAACCGATGACGCGCGGAGCGTCGGCGACGAAGTTCGAGAGGGCGTTGATGTCGTAATAAAGAAGCGAACCGTCGCGGTCGTCAATCGTGTATTCGACTCCACCGACATCAATTTTGGCTTCCGCGAAAATGCGTTCAACGGCTGCTCTGACTTCCGGCGGAGCGTCGTAACCTTCGACGCGCAAACCCGTTTTCGGAGCGTCAATCGCGCACGCCCCGCGCACCAGTTCCACGCCGTCGCTTGTTTGACACGCATCGGCGGGACACAAATTGAATTCATCGCCGGATGAGAAAACCTTAATCGCGTAAAGATATTTGCCGCCGAGAGTTTCGACGCGCGTGATGTGACCGTCGCGTGCCGGAATAAATTCCTGCACGAGTGCCGTCCCGTCAATCCCTAAATCAATGCTGCCCGCGTCGGCTTCGCGCTCAAGTGCTTCAATCGAATCATAGCGCACAATACCCGCGCCGCTGCCGCCGATGTTGGCTTTAACGACAATAGGGAAACGAAGGTCACGCGCGGCTTCGACGGCTTGACTCGCGTGGTTGATGACGCGGGCGCGCGGGTAAGGTAAGTTCAACTTCTCAAGCATCGAAAGTTGAAGTGCTTTCGATGTTTCAATCGTGAACGCGCGTGTGCCGTTTATCACCGGGATGCCCGCGTATTCCATCTGCGCGAGTAAAGCCTGCGTGTAAAAAATTCCGTGCTGCGCGCCCTGTCTTAAATAAGCGGACGGCGACATGCGATTGAAAAACAGGCTGTACCGCTTCTGCATATCTTCGGGACGAAAGAAGTGCGCGCGGGCATCAAATTTTTCATAAGAAATGCTGCGCCGCTCAAGCTCCGCAAACAGCGGACGAAACCAATCGGGATGCTCAAAGTAAATCGCTAAGGGGAGTTTGCTTGTCATGCTTTAATCGCCTTGTAAAATAGTGTTTGGTAAAAACCGTAAATAAAAAAAGCCGCTCACGGGCTTCGAGCGGTCGGCAAATGTTCGTTTCGATACCCGGTGCTTTTAAGGTCAAACAGTATTGTCGTGAATTGCCGCAAAGCCTACGTTCGCCTCTGATGCGTTGTCAAGTTGCTCTCCGTTATGACAGCGCGAATGTCATTTATAACGGACGCGCAAACAGAAGCGCGGATTATAGTAAAATCGCTTGACAACCAAATCCGAAATATCAATTCGCACTACTAACTTTCTCCAAGGAGTCAAAACCGTAATGAGTGCCAACCGACCGAATCGCCCGAATGACGCGCTGGCTAACTATGTGCCGGTCGCTGAACGCATCGAAAAATTCCATGAGCGGTATCCTGAAGGGCGGATATTAACCACAATTGTCGAGCATGACATTGAGACGGGTTTTATTCTCATGCGCGCCGAAGTTTATCGAAATAACGACGATGCCACGCCCGCCGCGACGGGTCACGCCTACGAGGTTCGCGGCGAAAGTTTCGTCAATAAAACGAGCTACATAGAAAATGCAGAAACAGGAAGCGTTGGTCGCGCGCTGGCAATCTTGGGCTTTGAAGTTAAGCGCGGTCTGGCGAGTCGTGAAGAAATGGAAAAGCAATCGCGCGTGACACCCGACGCCGCGCCACGTCCGCATCCCGAACCGCCACGTCCCGCATCATCACGTCCTGAAGCCCCGCATACTGAACCACCACGCCCGGCGAGGACTGAAGAAGCGGTTGATGACGAACCGCCGCGCACCGCTCCCACGCTTGGCGCACCGGCAACCGCGACGGCAATTTCAGGCGGGCGTTTGCCGACTTTGCGTTCCGTCGCAGGTGCGGAAACTCCGGCGAGTGAAGAACAGAAAAGCGAGATTCTCGGCTTGCTCGAACAACTCCGACCGCGCGACCGTAAATCTCAACGCGCCCTTTTGATGGAGAAAACAGGCAAGGGTTTGCGCGATGAATTGACCGCCCCGGAAGCACAACGGTTGATTGACGAATTGAAAGGTTAAACGACGTAATTTTGCAAAAACACCTGCCGGAGTTTTTTGTTGGGTTCGCGCCGATGTTATACTTTCGCCGCTGTCGTGGGCTTAACAATTTGCGATGCACACCCGGCAAAACTTTCTTATGCGTTGTTTTTCTTCTACAAGTCATCGCTCTATCAGCTTACTGCTTACCTTCTGGTTGAGCGGGCTGGCGTGCGCGATTTGCTGCTTGCCGCAAAATTCGGCGGCATTCGATTTACAAGCAACGTCATCTACGGTTAAGCGAGACGCTGGAAACAAACCAAACAAGTCATACGAAAGCGACGCGCACGCTTGTTGCCGACGCTTCCAAAAGCCTTCCGGTACGAGTTCGACGGGTTCGAGTTTGGCAGCTTCCGAACAGCTTCCGTCTTCACATTCGCGCTGTGCTTGGTTTGGACAAACCGCCGTTGCCGACGCAACAAACTTTAAGCTGCGCGCGGTTGATATGCACAAAGCGGCGGGCGTTGCGAACATATTCTCGCCCCCGCAAGTCGCATCACATCAAACGGCTTTCGCGGCGACCCGTCAGATGTGGCTGCCGGATGGCGGCGGAACATATTTGAGGTGCTGCGTGTTTCTCATTTAGAGAGAAACATCGCAAGCTAAAGGCGTGGACACGGTTGTTCATGCTAAACCCTCAAGTATTTCCAAACTACCTCTCAAAGGAGTAAGTTCAAATGAAGAAGATCAAAATCATGGCGTTAGGCGTTATTTTAACCCTGACCGGAGCGGCTTATGCGATGCAAACGTCGTCATCAAATTCAACCACCACAAAGGCAACGACGGAAAGTTGCTGCGCGATGGAAGCTTGTTGCGCGGGCGGCTCTTGCCAGATGCAAGGTGCTTGTTGCGATTCGTGCAAATAATTTGTGTTGTGATTTAGTTGTCACACACTGACAAGCCAACCTGAAAGGGCGAACCGGTAACTCGGTTCGCCCTTTCTCTTTCGACTGAAATTGTTGATTGTGTTCGCTTTGTCTTGAACGCAAATTTATCGCTTAAAAAAGTAACCGAATCTTAACATTCAACCTATTGAAGAAAAGGGCGATGCGCGGTAAGGTGTAAGCCAACCCCCGATAAATCGAAAACCGATTACGCGATTAGCGACGCCAATGTGAACTACGCCACCGCGCGCTCTAATCGTATGGCTTTACATAGCAGTCAATTCAAGGAGGCTCGATTCAATGGCAATCAAAACTTTGCAGGAAAAATTCTTACACGGACTCGGCGACATTTACGACGCCGAAAATCAATTCTTAGAAGCACAGCAGGAGATGTTGCCGCAAGCGACATCGCCGTCGGTCATCTCACTTTTGGAAACACACATCGCGCAGACCGAAGAACAAATAACGACGCTTGAAGAAGTATTCAACCTTCTCGATGAAACGCCGGAGCGTGTCAAATGTCAGGCGGCAGCGGGCATCGTCACCGAAGGTCAGAAAACGCTCAAGGAAGTTTCCGGGGCACCGCATCTCATTGACTTGGCAATTTCAGGCAGTTGCGGCAAAGTCGAGCATTACGAGATTGCGAACTACCGGATGTTAATCACGGGTGCGGAGCAGATGGGACAAACGGAAGTGGTCAAACTCTTAACGCGCAACCTGAAACAAGAAGAACAGACCGCGCAGTTAATCGAACAGAGCGCGCCCAAACTTTTCCAACAAGCGATGAGCGCGGAAGGTACGGGACGCACGGCATCCGCCTAAAGTTACAACCTTAACAATTGATTATTTCGAGTCGGGCGATGAGTGAAAATTCATCGCCCGATGGTTTTTAGGCGGTTGGTTTTCAGGCAATCGCCACACCGTGTCCGGCAGCGATAACTTCGGTCGCAAAGTCGCGCCCGTCGGCGAGTGTGATGTCGGCGACATAACGCCCGAATGTTTGACGGTCTTTGAACGTCGTGACGACGACGGGCGAACCGATGGGTGCGAGATTGGTCAAAACAAAATCGCGCGCCGCTTGCGCCCGTGTGCGTTCGGCGGTGTCGCGGCTATTGAGTTCCGGCGTATCTATCAGGCGCACGCGCACGGTCAGATAAACGTAAGCGTTGAAGCCGACGGATACGAGCAGGTCAAGCGTATCGCCGTCAACGATGTGACGGACGACGGCGCGATAAGGTCCGAACGCGGCGCGGCGCGCGAGTTCATCGGGAAAGTTTTCAAACTCTACGGGCTTTCTCATGGTGGCAACTCTTTTAAGTGAAACAAAGATGATGTAACAACATGCGAGGTGCGCCGCAGGTTTTAACATAACGCGAACAGTGATGGGTAGCCGTCTTGACGAACGATAAGTGATGAATGATGAATGATGAGTGATTGATGAACGATGCGCGTTCGGTGTTGATAAAATGGAGCGCGTGATTGTTTGTTGTTCAAATTCGCTTTGCCAAACAAAGCACTTGACAGCACAGCAAAGCCGCATTAGCATCGGGCTTGTGATTAACAATGTCCGCCCACTACCCACGCCGGAAGACCGCGCCGTCACCGCCGCACCGCCGACGGTGCAACAACGCGCGGTTGATAATCTCGCTTTCATACGGCAGACGATGGAGCGCGCGGCATCCTTCACGCATGTCTCCGGTTGGGGCATGGTCGCGGTCGGCGCGCTTGCCTTTGTCGCCAGTTTCGCGGCGCGCGTCATCGCCGGAGACGCGGCTTTGATGGACGGGCGAAGGGCGCGCGCGTGGATGACGGTGTGGCTGGTGCAGGCGGTCATCAGTGCGGCGGTGGCAGGCGTGTTGATACGTCGCAAGGCGCGTGCGGCGGACGCGGATTTACTGTCAAGTCCGGGAAAGAAAATGTTGTCGGGCTTCGCGCCGCCGATGATTGCCGGAGCATTGTTGACGCTCGCACTCGCACAACATGCGGCTTTCGCCTTACTTCCCGGCGCGTGGATGCTGCTCTACGGCGTCGGGGTGATGACGGGCGGGGCGCATTCGGTGCGGACGTTGCCCGCGATGGGCATCGCGTTCGTGATGCTTGGCGGCATCGCGTTGTTCGTCGCTCCGGCTTATGCCGATTGGTTGATGGGCGCGGGCTTTGGCGGCTTGCATGTAATCTTTGGAATACTCGTCGTAAGGAGACACGGTGGCTAAACGAAACGCACAAACGGCGCGGGCAATCGCTTCGGATGAAGTGGAAACGCGCAAATCGAAAACACGCGGCACGGGTAACAACGGCGGCGCGACGACATCATTATCGGCGGCGACCAGCACGCGCGGTACGACTGCGAGCGCGACGGAACTCAACCGCCTAATTCATGAACGGATGCGTCTCGGCATCGTCAGCGCGCTCGCCGTCAACCAGAGTTTGACGTTCAATGATTTGAAAGAATCCATGCAAACCACCGACGGCAACCTGAGCATACACGCCCGCAAACTCGAAGACGCGGGTTACATCATCTGCACCAAAAGCTTTGACGGTCGCATTCCGCGCACTGAATACAAGCTTGCCGCCGCCGGACGCAAGGCACTGGAAAACTACATCAACCATATGGAAGCGTTGATACGCATGACGCGCGAAGGCTAAATAAAAAGTCTCGCGCGTCAAAATTTTTTAGCCTTCTGCTTTGCGATGCCAAGTGCTTTGCATTGAGTCAAAGATGAGGTGCGATGAGTGGAACAAACTACTGCTCTATGATTTAAGTTATGTGAGATATTCTTATCCACGAAACACACGAAACATACTAAAGTTCATGCCGTTTTGCTTCGTGATGATTCGTGTGTTTCGTGGATAAATCATCAACAAACTTAGATTACAGACTAGGTTCTGTTGACATTTGATTTTGATAAATTGCCACTAGCTTCAGCTAGTGGGCAACAATGAATTAAGCAAGCGGCTTTAGCCGAATTTCTGATAACAGAATCTCCTGCTTTGCTTTAGCTAAAGTTCAAGAGGAAGTATGCTGTTTGTTTGGCTAAAGCCACACACCTTGTTTGAAGCTGTCCACTAGCTGAAGCTAGTGGCAAGTGATGAAATCGCAACACAATCTACTAACTTGGCGAAGCGTTGAAGGGAGACGACGAAAATGAGCAATCGAACCGAAATGGGTTTGCGAATCATAAAAAGCGCGGTCGCACTGGGCGTGGTCGGCAATGTGCTGTTGCGGGAAAGCGCGCTCGGCGTGAACGTGCCGCTTTCGGTGGCGGCATTGATTGCCGCGCTGTTGGCGTTTGCGTCGAAGGCGGAGAAACGAAACGCGAATGACAAAGCCGGATTAAACGTCGAACACACGGGTCGCGGTTTGACGCCGGATGCGCGGCGTTGGCTGCTGCCCGCGACGTTCGCTTTTGCGATGTGTGTCGCGTGGCGCGATTCATCGGTGTTGAAGACGTTGGATGTCGTGGCGGTGTG
>JBGTMR010000127.1:0-2322 GCA_041743485.1 Pyrinomonadaceae bacterium | reverse complement strand
CTTCCAAGTGAATCAGCTTTGTTCTTCAAGACCAAAAATATCGCGCCAGACTTGGACATTCTCGGCTTCGCCCGTGTCGTAAGAACGACGCAGACGGTGAATCACGGGATGCGCGATTTTGCCGACCACCGAAGCGAGCATCACCTGTATCGCGTGTTCCTGTTCGGGGGTGAGTGTGCCGAGCCGCGAGCGTTGTCGGGCGTATTCGTCATGCGCGATTTGGTCGAGTTTCTGACGCAACGCACCGACCGTCGGACCTAAATCGAGATGACGTAATTGTTCCTGAAAGCCGGAAATTTCAAGGTCAATTATCTGTTCGGCGCGCACGGCTTCAACCTCACGCTTGCGTTGATTGGTCGCCGCGACGGATTGCAAATCGTCAAGGTCGAACACGAAAAGATTTTCGATGTCACCGACTTCCGGGTCAACATTGCGCGGCACGCTGATGTCAATGTAGAACGCGCTTCGACCGTCGCGCGCCTGCATCGCGCGCTCTGCAAGTTCAGGCGTGACGACATAATCGTAAGCAGTGGTCGAGCAGATAACGATGTCGGCTTCGGGAAGACAGTTGGCGAAATCGGAAAAGGGAATCGCGGTTCCGCCGACATTCTCGGCAAGTTCGCGTGCTTTGTCGTCGGTGCGGTTGACGATGAGAATGCGGTTTGTTCCGGCGTCAATCAGGTGACGCAAAGCGACTTCCGCCATCTCGCCCGCTCCGACGAGCATCACGGTTCGGTCTTCAAGGGAACTGAAAGTTTGACGCGCGAGACGCACCGCGACCGAAGCGATGGAGACGGCGGAAGCGGCGATGCCGGTTTGCGTGCGAACACGTTTGGCGACGCGAAACGCGGTGTGAACCAAGTTGTTGAGGACGCGCCCCGCAGTTCCTTCGCGGTGCGCGAGGGCGTAGGCGCGGCGGACTTGACCGAGAATTTGCGGCTCACCGACGACCATCGAATCGAGCGACGCGGCGACGCGGAACAGATGACGCACGGCTTCCGCGCCCGCGTGAACATAAACGTAATCGTCGAGCAAATCGGGGGCGACATGGCGATGCGCGCTCATGAAATCTTTGATATGACCGACGGCATCTTCCAAGTCGGCGGCTTCCGTGTATGTCGCCAAGACTTCGACGCGGTTGCACGTCGAAACGATAATGCCTTCGCGCAACGTGCGGCGGTCAACGAGTTGATGCAAAGCACGCGCGCACATATCGTCAGTGAAAGCGAAACGCTCACGAACATCCAACGGGGCGGTTTTGTGATTTAGTCCGACGACGACGATTTGCATTAGTCAAACGTGTAAAGATATTTGGGGTTACAAACTTAGATGCAAACGATGCGCGTGTAGCATGAGATTTGGAACTGACGAGATATAAAACTTACGAACGAGGAAAAGCTTTTTGTGATGTCGAAAGCATTTTAATGTAATGCCGGACAAGCGGGCAAGTGTGGCTTGAAATTCGCCTGTTGAAGTCGCGTGTTTCATAAAATGTTATTATTCGCGGCACTACTTGCGGGCAATGGTTAAGCGTGAAATAACGGATTCAGAGGCGATATAAAATCAGAATGTGTTTGGCGAGTTGAAACAACAGCAGCGTCATAACGGATGAAACGATGATTGACAAAAAGGCTTGCATCCGACGACGACGCGCCGTGTGACGATAAACGAAAAGCCCGCTATAACAACTGACGGCGAAGGCTGATAAACCCCCGATGACGAACCACAGTGTCAAAGGCTGTACGCGCAAAGCGGAAGCGTTGATGCCGTACACACCGAACAGAATTGCCAGCCATAGTCCGGTTGCCGCGAGACTTGCAAGTAGAATTGTGATGATGAGTAATCGCCAACGCATAGACCGCAAGTGTCGTCGTTATGATATTGATGGAGTTAGGAAGGCGAGGACGCCGACGTTATCACCGGGGCTTCTGTCTGTCGTCCAAAGGTAGCCAAGAATAGCACATCATCCACGAATTAAAACGGCTCGAAAATTGATTGTTGAAAACCGATTATTACTTGTTGCGCCGTCCATGCCGGAAGTCATACGCGGCATCTAAATTTCAAATCATCCACATTAAAAAAGGGAAGAAAACATAATGGTTGCCAGAAGTGCCTTGATTTATCTTTCACGGCAGGAAGGTCTTAAAGATTTTGCGACGCAGTTTCCTTTGTTCAAGAAAATGACGGCGCGCTTTGTCGCCGGAGAAACTATTGAACAAGCCACCGATGCGATTCGTGAAATAAATGCGCGCGGTGCTTCCGCGTCGTTCGACCACTTGAATGAATCGGTGTCGCGTGTTTCGGAAACCGAAGAAGAAGTGC
>JBGTMR010000126.1:0-24698 GCA_041743485.1 Pyrinomonadaceae bacterium | reverse complement strand
TCGTGAGATGACGCTGTTGCCAGTCTTACTCTGTGGCAGAAATTGTTCTAACAGCTTGAATTGCGGTAATGTTAAATCAGTTGTGTAAGCCATTATTCTAGTAAAACCGATTTCCCATTAAACTGCAAACAGGTTCTATAGCATCCGCACCGAAGAAGCTTACGTCGGATTTATCCGTCGCTTTATTCTTTTTCACCACTTACGCCATCCACGCGAGATGGGGGTTGATGAAATCCGTCAGTATCTGTCGCATTTAGCCGTTGATGGGCAAGTCGCAGCTTCAACACAGAACGTCGCACTCTCCGCCCTCCAATTTCTCTACCAAGAAGTACTAAACATCGAGTTGCCTTTGATTGATGGGGTCGAGCGCGCCAAACGTCCGCAACGTGTGCCCGTCGTACTCACGCCTGATGAAGTCAAGCGCGTGCTGGAGCTTATCACAGGCACCCATCACTTGATGGCAAGCTTGCTCTACGGTGCAGGCTTGAGACTGATGGAGTGCGTCCGGCTGCGCGTCAAAGACATTGACTTCGATTACGCACAGATTACCGTGCGCGACGGCAAAGGCGAACGTGACCGCCGCGTGATGCTCCCCGCACCGCTCACCGCTGCCCTGACACATCAACTGGCAAGAACAGGGTTACAGCACGAGGCGAACGTGCGCGAAGGCTACGGCAATGTTTATCTACCCTACGCTTTGGAGCGCAAGTACCCGAACGCCGCGACCGACTGGATATGGCAGTACGTCTTCCCGGCAAGCAAACTCTCGTGTGATCCGCGCTCAGGCGTGGTGCGCCGTCATCATGGGTCGGAGGATCACTTGCAGCGCGCGGTCGGGCGTGCGGTCAAAGCATCGGAAATCGCGAAGCGGGCGAGTTGTCACACGCTCCGCCATAGCTTCGCCAAGCACCTCTTAGAAGCGGGCTATGACATCAGGACGATTCAGGAACTCTTGGGTCACAAGGACGTGGCGACAACGATGATCTACACCCACGTCCTAAACAAGGGCGGCAGGGCGGTTAGAAGTCCGTTGGAGATGTGAACTCCGACCATTTGGGTGTCGAAATACTTACACATTTTTAACAGGTCGTAAAGTAAGCTGAAATAGGGCTGTTTTGCTAGGTTTTTGCAACTTGATTTTAGAGGGTTTTCTGACACCCTTGCGCTTTTGCTCCATCGAATTGTTGAATAAGAGTTTATGTAAATTCGTCAAATGCCGCAGTTGGTTTCCTTCAGAAGATGCGGCGTTCAAACTCTTATATCTCGCCTTCAGAACGCCGCTGAAATGTGGACGTTGCCGATCCCCAACTGGAGCCAAGCAATGAACCGGTTTGCCATCCTCTATGAAGGTCGCTTACCCATGCTAGGCGGTAAATCCATTACACAATTATCCTGACACCCTCGACACCTTTTCGGTCGCGGAAAGGAACGCCTCTAAGACTTTGTTAAATCCGCCGGGGTTCTCGAAGTTGGAGATGTGTCCGGCATCTGGTATCACCTCAAGGCGCGCGCGCCGAATTCCGCTTTCGAGTTGCTGCGCCAGCGATAACGGGGTTATTTGGTCATACTCCCCAACCACTACCAACGTCGGAACTGCGATGTTCGATAGTTCGGCGAGGTAGTCACCCGTCCAGACCGCACTCGCCGCCCACCGATAAGACCGCTTATCTATGCGCGCCATGTTCTCGACGGCTTCTCGCCTAATCACTTCCGATGCGTGCGGGCTAAGGACGGCACTCATCCTCGCCTCCGCGAACTCGCGCATCGTCATCGTCTCCGTCGCTTTGTGAGCGCGCTCAAGGACGGCTTTCCCGTCGTGGTGTTTGGCGAAGGTGTCCGCCAGCGTGAGCGAGACGACGCGGGCGCGGGGGGATGACTCCCGACATATCATCTCCAGCGCGATAATTCCGCCCATGGACAGCCCGACGACGTGCGCCGCACTTATCTCAAGCTGCTCTAAAGTTCCTAACACATAGCGCGCGATCTCCGCTCGTCCGAGGTCTCTATTCGGCAGATCGGATTCGCCGTAGCCGGGATAATCAATGGCTACCGCACGGTGGCTTTCGGAGAAGTAAGCGACCTGCTTATCCCATAGTTCTTTGTCGGAACCGACCCCGTGCAGAAAGACGATTGGCTCGCCCTTCCCCTGCTCTCTATATCCGATATTAAGATCGCCGACCTTGGTTACTGCCATATTGATAATTTGCCATTTATTTCATGCTTGTCGTAAGCCGAGCGTTTAAGTTTCGACGACGCGCGTCCTCAAGCCCATGAGTGTTCCCGCAGGGCTTCTGCCTAGTATCAGCACGGCGAGGTTGATGCCCCCGATGCGGTACACCTTCGCGTCGGTTAAGTTCTCGCCGAGATGTTCGACAAGACGGCGATAGCGGCGCGCCGTCGCCTGCTCGTTTGTGCTGTGCCACACCTGCTCCCCCGCCGCGACGCCGAAAAACTCTTCGACGCTCCGAGTCTCGATAAGCAAGTATCGAGTATAGCCGACATGTGAGAAAGGCAAGTTACGGCAAATGACCGGCGAGAATATTCGAGAGAATCTGCCGGACATGTCGGGCAGGCTCTCCTCAATCCACGAGATACGAGTTCGCTTTCGGTAACGGCAATCGAAATATGACCTGAGACGTGTCGCAAAAGGGTTCTTTTAACCGCCGCTCATGCGCCGGTAAATTGCCCGCACGATTCCTACATCTTGCAAGCAGTAGGCGGCGATTTGTTCATGCTCACCGGAGTGGAAAGCCTCGTACACCCGCTCACCGCTCATGCCGTCGAGTTTCGCCGTCTCAAGGCGCAAAACAGTTGCCAAGTCGCCCAGTGAGATGCACCGCTTCTGATTCCACTTCGCCCATTCGCGCATCGTGTCGTAGATCGGTTGGCTGCGGTAGCGCGCGAAACACAGCGTGATACTTGGCTCGATGCCGTTCACCCAACTGCGCTGATAGATAAACGGCAAGTCGAAATCTAAGATGTTATGCCCGATCAGCAAATCGCGTTGCGGGCGCAAGTCTGCGAGTAACTTCCAGAAGCCGCGCAAGGTCGCCTGTTCGTCAGCGTGAAGCAGCTTGGTTTGCTTGTCTTGACCGAGTACGCCGCGACGCTCCGGCTTCCCTTCTTCCTCGATACAAACACCGATGCACAGCACGCGCCCGTACTCGGCGTAGAGTGCCAGACGACGAAACTCCGCGTCATTGCAAGGTTCATCGTCAAGACGTTCAGGAGCGACAAAGCGGCGGTCTAGTTTGCGTACCACACGGACGGTAATACTCGACCGCAAACTTTCGTCGGGCGGCAAGGTTTCGATGTCGAGGTAAATGCGCTTGACCATCAGCTTTCGTTCAGGTGTAAAGCGTAATCAATAAATGTATCAGACATCACACGTTTTGCCATGTACGAGACAAGACCGCGAAAGCATAACTCAAACCTTTGCCGTGTCAAGATCACGAGTCGTTAAGTGGTGTCGTTGTGAAAGGTTGTTAGTGTCTGTCGTTATCAGACTTGGAATTAGTAAGGTGTCATCCCTCCCACACCAACTCCCGCCAGTTCGCCGGAATGATCCCGTCTTTTAACGCTTTGGCGGTCATCCCGCGATGCCGCCCATCGGCACGCAAGACGTGACACCGCCTGCACAGCGCGCGCAGGTTGCTCATCTCATTCGTCGCCAGCTTGCCGCTCTTGATGTGGTCTATATGCGCCGTTCGCTCTCCCACCGGCAGATGACATCGAACGCACTCGTAACCGTCGCGCTCTAGCACCGCAATGCGCTTTCGCAACCATAACTCTCGCGCCAATCGCTTTCCTGGCATAATGAACCTTGCCTGACCGTACCTCACCTAACCATGCCGTGCCATGCCGTACCAGACCGCACCCGACCACACCTAGCCACGTCGCGCCAAGTAAACTCGTGTGCGCTTTTGGGCGTTCGCTAATTGTCGCCCGCGCTGATGTCAAATCTCTCGACCCCGAAGCGTCCGAAGCCGATGCTTCTGCCGTCGCCGATACCCGCGAGCATGATGGCGTTCGAGCGGGAGAAGCCGGGTCGGAAAAAGAACTCTTGATTTGTGTATCAAGTGAAAGTCATCCGAAATCCATCAAAAGACCCATGCATCAAGTCATCATCACTTGAATTTGAGCTGCCTGAGTTTGCTCTTGCAAGCGTGATTAAACTTTCCTCCCTGCTTCTGAATTGTTGATTAACTTATCCAGTCGTTTAAGTCGCGTTGCTTCCCCCTTCGCGCTTATCACCCACCAGATTGCCGTCTTCCGGTAAGAAGGAGATTGCTCGATGAAGAACTCCCACGCTCGCGCGTTCTCCCGAAACTTCGCTTCATAACTTTCACCCAGCGCGGCACTTTTTTGTTCGTAGGCGTACACCTTACTTTTTGATTCACTTCGACGTTCATAAGCGGCAATGCCTGCCGGGTGCATCAAGCCGAGTTTCGTTAGTTCCTCAACCTTTTTGAGATTAACCGCCGACCAGATGCTGTGTGACTTACGCGGCGTAAAGCGCACCGTGTAACTCTCGTCGTCCACTCCGTGACGAACACCATCAATCCAACCGAAACAGATTGCCGCTTCAACCGCTTCCGACCAACTGAAGTTGAACCTGCCCGATTGCTTTTTATAGAACCCGATTTGTAATTCTTTGGCTTGAGCGTGATTGTCCGCAAGCCATCGTCGCAGTTCGGAAAGTGCGGAAAAGTATGTGATGTCTTTCATGGCTCACCTGTATAAATCCTTCCAAGTGATGTTCGCAATCACTGCAGTTACGGCACGCATCAGTGCGTGTAGTCAGTGAATCTCAAAGGACTTATCACCGCCAACCAGCATCAGTTCATCAAGCCGCGTCGTGTAGCACGGCGATTTGTGATTTGTACGCATCTGCCAGCGCGGTTCGAGCGCGACGCTGCCGTAGCGAATCGTGTCGCGCCCGAATCGTTTGTTTATCCTATCCATTGCCTTTGAAAGTTTTCGTGTGCGCTCCCAACTGTCTTGATGAAACATGCGCGCTGTCAGATGTTCGGCTGACATGATGCCGTTTAACATCACGCCCGCTTTCTTGTACCTGAAGCCTGCGCGAAACAGATTATCGGTGGCGCGCAGTGCGACGGCGAGCAGTTCTTCGGTCGAGTATGTCGGGTAGAGCAGTTGGTGTGTGGCGGAGTTGGCATAGTTCTCTTCCGGCGTGTTGAAGCGACTCGTCTGTATAAATACCGTTACGACGCTTGCCGCCATGTTTTCACTTCGCAGCTTCTCCGCCGCTTTCGTCATGTAGGCGGCGACGGCTTCCCTCATCTCCTCAAGCGTACTGATTGATTTACCGAAACTGCGCGAACACGTCAGGCTTTTACGCGCTCGCGGTGCAGTCTCTAAGTCCATGCAACTGACACCGTTTAGTTCCGTGTGGATGCGCGCACCCACCACCGTCAACGCCTGCCGCACCCATCGCCTGTCTGTTTGCGCGAACTGCCAAGCACTGCTGATGCCGCGCGACTTGAGTTTCTTCGCGTAACTGCGCCCGATGCCCCACACGTCTTCGACCGGAGTTTGCTCTAATACCGCTTCCCGCTGATGTGGATTGGCAGAAGGAGTGAAGTCGAACACGCCCTGCGCCTCGGCTGAACATTTGGCGATGCGGTTGGCGAGTTTGGCGAGGGTCTTCGTCTCCGCGATGCCGATAGAGACGGGGATGCCCGTCCACCGCCTGACCTGCTCACGCATCCGCTTTCCGACTTCGGCTAAATGTTTAGCTTTGATTCCGGCGAAGTTCACGAACGCTTCATCAATCGAATAGATTTCCACTTCCGGCGTGAACTCTTCGAGCGTCCGCATCACGCGGTTGCTCATGTCGCCGTAGAGCGTGTAGTTCGACGACAGCACCGCGACCTTGTGTTCATCAATCAACGGCTGAATCTGAAAGACGGGTACACCCATCGTGATGCCGAGTCGTTTGGCTTCCGCCGAGCGTGCGACCACGCAACCGTCGTTATTGGAAAGCACGACCACCGGACGCCCTATGAGCCGCGAGTTGAAGACGCGCTCGCACGAGACATAGAAGTTATTGCAATCTACTAAGCCGAAAATAGGTGAGCGGTTGCTTGACATAAAAGTTGAATTGAAAACGGGTAAGCCGACATAGGTTAGTGCGACTTGAACGACCACAGCACACGACCCCACACCTCAAACTCCATATCTTCGGTGATGCGAATCGCTTCATAGTTGTCGTTGGCAGGTGATAAGCAGACCCCACCATCGGGTTCGATGCACAAGCGTTTAATCGTCATCTCGCCGCAGACGAGCGCGACGACGATATGCCCGTCACACGTCTCCGCCGCACGGTCAACAACCACGAAATCGCCTTCGTTGATTCCGGCGTCAATCATCGAATCGCCTTGCACGCGGATGTAGAAGGTCGCAATCGGGTGCTGCGTTAAATCGCGGTTGAGGTCGATGCGGCGTTCGATGTAGTCATCGGCGGGTGAAGGAAAACCGGCACTGATGCGCGACGCAAACAGCGGACGTGTCATACGCCTTCGCAAGTCGGGATGATAGATGATGACGGGCTGGTAGATGATATGCGGCTTCGCCATAACGTCGGCTCGACCTTTGCGTAATGAGTATGATTGCAACGACGAAACACTGTAACGCACACGGCACGAGTGTTACAATCACTTTTATTAACAGGAGGTGATGTTATGTGTGGACGGTTCGCTTTAGGATCATCAATCAAACACTTAGCTCAAGCACTCGAAGCAGCGAGCGTCAAGATTACAGAGGACAGAGCGCGTTATAACATCGCGCCGACGCAAGCCGTAGTCGTCGCCAGAGATAGGGGCGAAGATCGAGAACTCGTTCATCTCAAGTGGGGATTGGTTCCCGCTTGGGCAAAAGACCCGGCTGCCGTCGGTGCGCGAATGATTAATGCGCGTTCGGAAACCGTCTCCGAGAAGCCGAGTTTCCGTGAAGCTTTCCGGCGCAGGCGGTGTCTGATTCCGGCAACCGGATTTTACGAATGGAAGCGTGAAGGCGCGCGCAAGCAGCCCTACTACTTTCGCATGAAGACGGATGAGCCGTTCGCGTTTGCAGGCTTGTGGGAACGGTGGGAAAGTGCGGACGGCGGTGCTGCGCTTGAGACGTGCAGCATCCTGACGACGACGGCAAACGAAGTGTCAGCACCCGTTCATGAGCGGATGCCGGTCATTATCGCACCGGAGGATTACGGATTATGGCTTGCCGCCAAGAACATAAAACCGGAGAGGCTGACGGAGTTGCTGCGCCCGTTTGCGGCAGAGAAGATGACCTCGTATCCGGTAAGCCCAAGCGTCAACAGTCCGGCTTACGACCATGCCGATTTAGTTGCACCGTCCATAAACTCAGCATGATGATTAACGACGCACGAGACGACGAACAAACAAGCCAGTCGCCGGACGAGCGGCGGCGGGGTCTGCGGCTTGTGCCTTCGCCGCCAGCACCGGAGAGACTGCCGCCCGACGAAGACTTGCGTGAACTTATCCAGAAACTACGCCTACCAAGGCGCAAATCGATTTCACCGGACGAACCGCCAACTGCGGCGTGAGAGAAGTAAGCTGACATGACCATACTAACCGACTTCGCTGCCCAACTCCGTCCGCGTCCGGTGAGCCTAATGCAACTGGGCGGCTTCCGTCCAACTGATAACCCGTTCGCGTCGTGGTTTGGGCGCGTGCGGGTGTCGCGCCCGAACGAATCACACCCGATGCACGGCGGCGAGCCGATGCTGCCATTGTGCCAGATCAACTGCGCCGAACTGCCGTACCATCCGCCAAGTCTTGCCGACATCCGGTTACTGACCGTCTTCATCGCACCCGACGAATTGCCGATGGATACCGCAAACGGCGACGGATGGTTGCTGCGCGCTTATACCGAGCAGGACGAACTCATTCCAATTGTCACACCGGAAATTGCATCGCCTATCAAAGCGTTTCCGATTCGTTATGAACTCGGTGCGGCGGATTATCCATGTCAGGAAGATGCACCCGTCCAAGTGCCCGACGAATACGATGACAGCTACGATGACTTGTTCCCGAACTATGAGCGCAGCAAGGTCGGCGGCTACCCGACACTGATTCAAGGCGAACTCTACTGGTCACCATACAACCGACATCCGGCTAACCCGGAATACATTTTCCAAATCAACTCGGAAGAAAAGGCAGACTGGTGGTGGGGCGACAACGGCATCGGCTACTTCGGACGCGGCACAGGCACAACGCGCGACGTGTGGACGATGACATGGACGTGCTACTAAAAGGGATAAACGACGGTGTATGCTGCTTCGCGCAACTCTTTCTTATAACCGTAGAACGTCACACACTTACGTGCAAGCGAGGGCACACATCAAATTCGCGTGTGAAATCCGCCGACCGCCGGACTCGACAAACATCAAATTCGCGTCGAAAGATGAAGAGGTCAAACGCTTGCACAGCAGGTAGGAAGAACTCGCAAATCCATAGGAGTTAGAGATTAGCCGTGCTTCGGTGATCACTGTTCTGAAGGAATAGCGATGGACGATTTATCACGATACACTCTATGCAAGCCTCTCTAAGTAGCTGTTTTGAAGAGGGGTGACATATAGGGAAACCTTCCGAACATCCACTTTGCTTTGCACTTTTCACCAACATGAAAAAACTCATTTTCACACTCCTTATGATCGCTTTCACGCTCCTGATTTCAAACTCTTCATTCGCGCAAACAGATTACAGCAGCATCAAGGCGCAAGCCGAAGAGAGCAGTCGCGCGTACCTTTCCGATGATTACGGCAAACTCGCCGACTACACATATCCACGTGTAATCGAGTTGATGGGCGGGCGTGAGCGGATGATCGCATTCGTTAAGAAAAGCACCGACGATATGAAGGCAGAAGGCATCACGTTTATCTCGCATGAAGTCACCGCGCCGACGAAAGTGGAAATCATCGGCAAACAGAAGTTTGCTATTCTGCCCGTCACGTTGCAACTCAAAGCACCGGGCGGCAGGATTGTTCAAAACAGTTTCATGATTGGCATTTCCGATGACGGCGGAAATCGTTGGACATTCATTGATGGTGCGGGAGTAGATGCGGAGAAAATGAAAATACTAATTCCGTCGGCAGCGGGTAAATTAGTGATTCCCGAACGTCAACAACCAGTCTTCCACCGCGAGACGTAATAACAGCCTAACCTTAAAGTCCCCTCCGTATTTGGCGATACAGAATTTAATAACTATGAAACGCACATGGGTGACATTCTTTACCTCTCTGATTTGCCTTGCACTAATTATGATGTGCGGCAGTTCTACGGTACTCGCCTGTTCCTGTGCGCCACGTCTGCCGCCCTGCGAGGCGTATAGCCGAACGCCCGCTATCTTCATCGCTCATGTGACGGAAATCGCACCTGAGCCGACAAAGCCGGGCGAACAAACAGATGCCGATTCCGTACCAATGCTCTTCGCGCACATGACGGTTGAACAAGCATTCAAAGGGATCACGGAAACGCAGATCAAGATGTATCAAGGCACGGCAAGCGGTGATTGCTCAATCCCATTTGAGCGAGGTGAGCGGTATCTGATCTACGCCACATACGATACAGAAACCAAGCAATACGACACCAATAGTTGTACACGCACCAGTCCACTACAGTTCGCCGCCGATGATTTAGATTTCCTACGGGGCTTACCGCAGTCAGCACAACTTACAAGACTCACCGGCACACTCGTGAGGTTGGATTATGCACGCGGGGGTAATGATAACCTGCCTGAGATGCTGAGCGACATCATAGTCGTCGCCGTAAGTGAGACCGGACAGCAGTTTGAAACCACAACGAATAGCGAAGGTTTTTACAAGTTCATCGGCTTGCCCGCGGGCAAATACAAAGTACGTCCTGCCCTTCCTTCTGAATTAAGCCTTGCCTACGGCGGCGAGGAAGCTATCGAGGTACGGGACGGTAAATGCGCGGGCGCGGACTTCCTGACGCGCACAGATGGGCGCATTAGCGGGACGCTAACTGATGCTGATGGTCGAGCGATTCCAGATACAGATGTCAACCTCGTCCCACTGGAACTGGCAGATGAGGAAGACTTGCGCGGCAAGGGCAGCTACGCCGAAACAGACGCGAGGGGTCGCTATGAATTCAAAAGTCTCATACCGGGTAAGTATTTACTTGGCTTCAATCTGATTCTCGCGCCGAGTGGCGAGCGACCGTTTCTCCCGACTTACTACCCCGGTGTCCTAAGCCGTGCGGAAGCTACTGTCGTTGAACTCGGCAAGGGGCAGAAGTTGAGTGGTTACGATTTACGATTGCCGCCAAGACTCGCCGCGCTGAAAATCACGGGCGTGTGTTTGTGGCAAGACGGCAAGCCAATCGAGAAAGCTTTGCTTGAGTTGAAGGACACGGCAGATAGGATTGGCGGCAAAAACTCAACCTTCGTCAACACCGACGCGCACGGAAGATTTACAATTCAGATGCTCGAAGGCACGACCGCGTGGTTGCACGCTTCAAAGACTGTGCCGGTCGAATCGGGATTGGACGTAATGCGCTCTGTGCCGATTAAGGTA
Organism: Pyrinomonadaceae bacterium; assembly: GCA_041743485.1. Lineage (GTDB taxonomy): Bacteria > Acidobacteriota > Blastocatellia > Pyrinomonadales > Pyrinomonadaceae > JANDLT01. The sequence goes on along the minus strand of JBGTMR010000126.1, from coordinate 14,122 downwards.
ACTGCAAACAGGCAGGTAAAACCGCTCAGGGTTGTCTTATCAAAGAAGTCAGGTGGCGGCGTTCGGATACTTCGTTGATGGATATGCTCTTCCTTTATGCCGTGAACGACGCACACAACAATCTTGACCCTTATGCTGTAATAACAATACTGACAATATGATTACCGGAGAACTCAAGTCACAGATTGACCGCATCTGGGATGCGTTCTGGGCGGGCGGTATCGCCAACCCGCTCGAAGTCATCGAACAGATTACTTATCTGCTGTTCATCAAACGCCTTGACGAGTTGCACACCGCGCAGGAGCGGAAGGCTAATCGTCTCGGTCGCCCGATTGAGAGCGCGGTGTTCCCGCCGGACACGCCGGAGCGTAAGTTTTCCGATGTTCGCTGGTCGGTGTTCAAGAACAAGGAAGCGGGCGAGATGTACCGCGTGATGGCGACGAATGCGTTTCCGTTTATCAAGGAGATGCGGAGCGAGCGTGAAGGCTCGACTTACTCGCACCATATGAAGGATGCGCGCTTTACGATTCCGACGCCTGCGCTTCTCGCGCGTGTCGTGGACATGATTGATAAAGTTCCGATGGAAGACCGCGACACGAAGGGCGATTTGTACGAGTACATGCTCGGCAAGTTGGCGAGTGCCGGACAGAACGGACAATTCCGCACGCCGCGCCACATCATACGCATGATGGTCGAGATGGTCGCGCCGCGCCCCGACGATATTCTGTGCGATCCGGCGTGCGGAACTGCCGGGTTTCTCGTCATCGCGGGCGAATACTTGCGCGAGCGTCACGGGGAAATCTTCGCTAGTGACAAAGACCGCAAGCACTTCAACGAAACTCTGTTCAACGGCTTCGACTTCGATTCGACGATGCTGCGTATCGGCAGCATGAATATGTTGCTGCACGGTATAGAGAACCCCGACATTCGTTATAAGGATTCGCTTGCCGAAGAACACGCGGGAGATGCCGAACGCTACACGCTGATTCTCGCTAATCCGCCGTTCGCGGGGTCGCTCGACTACGAATCAACGGCGAAGGATTTGCAGCGCATCGTCAAGACGAAGAAAACCGAATTGCTGTTTCTCGCGTTGTTCCTGCGCTTGTTGAAAGCGGGCGGACGAGCCGCCGTGATTGTGCCGGACGGCGTGCTGTTCGGCTCAAGCACGGCGCACAAGGCTTTGCGTGCGAAGCTCGTCGAAGAGCAAAAGTTGGACGCGATTATCTCAATGCCGGGCGGCGTGTTTAAGCCTTACGCCGGAGTGTCAACCGCCGTGTTGTTGTTCACGAAAACGGATTCGGGCGGCACGGATGAGGTGTGGTTCTATGACATGAAGGCAGACGGTTTCTCACTCGACGACAAGCGCACGCCGCTTGACGCAAGCAAGCATGAGAACGACAACATCCCCGACATCGTGCGGCGTTGGCGCGAGCGTGCGGGTGAGAGTGAACGCCCGCGCACCGCGCAATCGTTTTTCGTTTCAAAGGCTGACATCGTGGCGAGCAATTACGACTTGAGCATTAACCGTTATAAGGAAGTTGTGCATGAGGAAGTCAAGCACGATTTGCCGCATGTGATTCTGCGTGAGTTGAACGAGTTGGAGAGTGAGATTCAGAATGATATGCGTGAATTGGAGACGATGCTCGGATGAACGATTTAGTACCTGAGAATAACGTCAATGAAATGCTTGTCGCGGATTTGCGTCGCCTGATTGACGAAACGCGGCGGCGCGTCGCAACGACGGTCAACGCCGAACTAACGATGTTGTATTGGCGCGTCGGGGCGCGTATTCGTGCGGAGGTGTTGAACAACGAGCGGGCGGAATATGGCAAGCGAGTTATGGAAACAGTGTCGGCATTATTGACTGCTGAATACGGGAAAGGTTTCGACAAGCCGAACCTTAGCCGCATGATGCGTTTTGCCGAAGTATTTTCCGACGAGCAGATTGTTGTTACGCTGTCACAACAATTGTCTTGGTCTCATTTCGTGGCGATTCTGCCGATAAGTGATGAACTGGCGCGGATGTTTTACGCGGAGATGTGCCGCATCGAGAGGTGGAGCGTGCGCGCGTTGCGGGCGAAGATTGACGGGTTGCTGTATGAGCGCACGGCACTTTCGCGCAAACCGGAAAAGGTCATCGAGGGCGAACTCGAAGCCTTGCGCGCAGAGGATAAAATGACGCCGGATTTGGTTTTCCGTGATTTGTACACGCTCGACTTTCTCGGATTGCAGGACACATACAGCGAGCGCGATTTAGAGACGGCGATTTTGCGCGAGTTGGAAAGTTTTCTGTTGGAGATGGGAACGCACTTCGCTTTCGTCGCGCGGCAGAAGCGGATTGTGATTGACGGCGAAGATTTCAGGATTGACTTGCTGCTGTTTCATCGCGCGTTGCAAAGGTTGATTGCCGTCGAATTGAAAGTCGGGCGGTTGCAAGCCGCCGACAAGGGACAGGTGGAGCTATATCTGCGCTGGCTGGATAAACACGAACGCTTGCCGCATGAGGCATCGCCGCTTGGGTTGATTCTCTGCACCGAAGCGACGCCGGAACGCATCGCGCTCTTGCAACTCGAAGCGGGCGGCATCCGCGTCGCCGAGTACCTAACCGCGTTGCCGCCGCGCGCATTGTTGGAAGCGAAACTTAACGACGCGATAAACACCGCCCGCGCCCGACAATTACCACAGACGGAACAAGAGACCGGAAAGTGAAAGCTAGGATGAGAAGATTGCGGAATGAGATTCAGCGAGACATGCGCGACTTGGAGGCGATGCTGGCATGACGAACCGACGCAGCCATTGGCAAAACTATAAGCTAGGCGAGTTGGTTCAAAGCGTTGATTATGGACTCACAGCGTCCGCCACGAACGCGGCTATTGGACCGAAGTTTTTACGCATAACTGACATTCAAAACGGTTGTGTTGATTGGGACTCCGTTCCCTTTTGTAATTACGATGGTAAAGAGCAAGAACGGTTCACGCTTGCAAGCGGTGACATAGTTTTCGCGCGGACTGGCGCAACGACGGGAAAGAGTTTCAGAGTAACCGAGTGTCCTGACAAAGCCGTTTATGCTTCGTATTTGATTAGAGTCCGACCCGGAGGAATGGTTGATTCTGCTTATCTAGCAAGATTCTTCCAAACGCCTGAATACTGGCAGCAAATTACAAAGAACTCAACGGGGACGGCACAGGCAGGAGTCAACGCGACGAACCTAAAAGGTCTTGTCGTTCCCCTTCCCCCGCTCCCCGAACAAAAAAGAATCGCCGCCATCTTGGACAAAGCCGATGCCTTGCGTGAGAAGCGGCGGCAGACGATTGCGAAACTCGACACGCTGCTGCAATCCGTCTTTCTCGATATGTTCGGCGGCGGTCAGTGGAACACCGTGCCATTTTCTACTGTGGTTCAAGAATTCCGTTATGGAACATCGAACAAGTCAGGCAGTCAGGGCAAGCCAGCCCTTCGCATTCCTAACATTGTTCGTCAGACGATAGACTTTGAAGAAATTAAACTTGTTCCGGTTGAGAAAGCCGAGTTTGAGCGTCTTCAATTGCAAGATGGCGACATGCTGTTTGTCCGCACCAACGGCAATCCAGATTATGTAGGTCGTTGCGCTGTCTTCGACAGCGTTCAAGTCGAGCCGTCCGGTTTTCCCGTGAACGAATTTATTTATGCCTCTTATTTAATTCGCGCACGACTTGATAGAAACCTTGTCAATCCCTGTTTCGTTCAGCAGTATCTTGCATCAAGAGATGGACGCAAAGAGCTACGCAGTCGTTGTCAGACATCTGCCGGTCAATACAACATCAACACAGCAGGTCTTGGTTCTATCTCTGTTTTGCTCCCTCCGCTCTCAATTCAGAAACAGTTCGCGGACAAAGTTAATACGGTGAAAACTCTTTACGCCAAGCATATAATCTCGCTTCAGAGATTTGACAATCTTTTTAACTCACTCCAACAACGCGCCTTCAACGGCGAACTGTTCACCGACCACGAAGCACGCCACGCGCTTCACGGTGAGGATTGAGACGCGCATAAAATCATTCGCGGCAAATGTAAATCATGTCTAACTTTCAATTCCTCAAATCGGAGTGGACGGAAATCTACGACTCGGCGCACAAAGTCGAGTCGCTGATTCACCACGACCCGCGCGCTTGTTGCTTCTACGCTCGCCGCACGGCGGAACTCGCCGTCGAGTGGTGAGTTCTTCAATCAGGACACCCCGGAGGTCGCGGGCAGTACGCAAGACTCGTTGAGTAAAAAGCTATTCACACATCGTCTTAAATTACTCAACGCCGTGCGTAAGTTGGAAGCCCAAGACGAAAACTTAAAAACACTGGAGAGCGACATCGCCGGAACGCTGCACGCCGAAGTATCGGCGATGAACGTCGATAACTTCGTCGTTCGCACGCAACGCAAATACGTCGAGCAGTACCGCGATGCTAAAGCGTGGGAGAACATTCCGCCCGACGAGGCAATGGAAATCGCCAACCGACTCGCCGGGCTGCCTTCGGAACGGGAAGCGGAAGACGAAACCGCCAAACGCTTCGATTTGTTGATGATGAAAACGCAGTTGGCTATTCTCGACAAATCATCAACTTTCAAACGCTTGGAAGCCACTGTCAGAGACCTTGCTACACGCCTTGAAGAAAAAGGGAGCATCCCGGTTGTCCGTGAACAGATGCCTTTGATTCTTGAAATTCAAACCGATGAATACTGGGCAGACGTTTCACTTCCGATGCTCGACATTGCCCGTAAGCGTCTGCGCGACCTCATCAAATTCATTGATAAACGTGAGCGCAAAATCGTGTACACAGACTTTGCTGATGAACTCGGCGAAGTCCATGAAGTCGCGCTCACCGGCTTCGGCGCGGCGGGCGACTTGGCGCAGTACCGCAAGAAAATCCGGCACTTCCTCAAAGCGCACGAAAGCCACATCGCCGTCAACAAACTCAAGCACAACGTCCCGATCACACCAACCGACATTAAGGAACTGGAGCGTCTGTTGTTCGAGTCAAGTGACCTCGGCGACCGCGAAGATTTTGAGAAGTCTTTCGGAGTTCAAGAACAATTGGGTGAGTTTATCCGGCGACTCGTCGGCTTAGACCGCGAGGCGGCGAAACGCGCCTTCGGTGAATACTTAAACGATGCGACCTTCAACGCCAATCAAATCCGTTTCGTCAACCAAATCATTGATTACCTGACACAGAACGGCGTGATGGACGCGGCGCGGCTTTATGAGTCGCCTTACACCGACTACAGTTCGGAAGGATTGGACGGCGTTTTCAAGGATGCCCAAGCCGGAAAGATTGTGGACATATTAGAAGACATTCGGCGTAATGCGGCGGCATAATGAAATTTAAGTTTGAGATTGCCACGTAGAATTTAATCTTTATTTTCGCGTTGGTTTGTACATTCGCAGGTGTGAGTAATTCATTTTCGCTATCGCTTATGTATGTGTCGAACTTCGCAACAGCACGCATTAAGTCTTACCTTCTCTCATTGAACGCGAGGTAAAGATTGCTGCTTTCTTATGCTCGTCGCGTGTTTTCCCTCGCTTGAAGGCGGCGAAATAAACACACGCTGTGCGCGTCTAAGCCCATAATCGAGAGGGGTGAACGATTGAGAGCGCACGACGCGAGTGATTGACAGTGACATTGAATGTCGAGCGTTATTTGATCGTCCATTATTGGTTTAGTTAAGCGTGAACTTATATTCCATCGTGCGACCGATGGATGTCGGCTCAGCGTCGCGTTCCGCTGGTATGAACTTGATGCGCTTTGCCGCCTCTGCCGCCGCTTCCGTCAATCCGTGCGGCAGCCCCCGGATAACATCTGCGACTTCAATCGTGCCGTCCCGCCGGAATATCACACGCAAGATAACGGTGCCTTCCGTGCGTTGCTTCCGTGCCTCCACAGCGTACTCGGCGGACGGTTGTTCAGTAATGACGGCTTTGCGCGTGATTCGCGGATCGTCCTCATCATCGTACAGATTGAAGTTGAACGAGAGCGTCATATACTGTGAGACGGCACGCCCGTTCTTCATCGCTGGACGAAACTTTATTTTCTTCGCGGTTTCAATCGCTTTCTCGGTCAAGCCATATGGTAATCGTTGAACGGGCGTGATGTTTGTTACTTTGCCGGAAGCGGCGAAAATAACGCGCAGTACAACCTGACCGGAGATGCCGTTCTTACGCGCTTCACTGGTATAACTCGGCTGTTCTTTGTCAGTAACAACTATTCTCTGGTCAACGTCCTTGGAGCGGAACACTTCCGAGTCGGCAGGTGCTGTTGATTGAGCATTTTGTTGTGCGTGAGCCGGGTACACGTTGCCATACGCGCTCACCACCGTGACAAGTATCAATAGGCAAAACTTCATGGGTGATTCTCCGATCGTTCAACCAAATTTTCGTGCTTGCACTTCACTACACCACCACCGACGCCGTTTGGATGACGCCAACCCGTACCCGCGCAGTCTAGACACTGACTAACATCAATCGGTTTCGTTACTTCGATAGGTTCAAAAAACGCTGCAATCATATCGTCCGCTTCTCCGCTCCGGTGAATTTTCGTGGCGTAACCACCGGGGTTGGTGATGCCGTCGGTTCGCAAAGATTCGGCATACTTCCGGCACTCCTGAAGCGTGAAGCGCGATGACACACGCACCCCCCCTGTGTTTGCGTGTGTTTCTTTTATATGTGTTTCTTTAATGGGTACGCGAGGTGTAGCCCCTACGCGAGGTGTAGTCCCTACGTTTAATGGAGAGGCTACACCTCGCGTACCCGTGGCAGCAGGCAATAACATCTCTATTTCAACTCCTCGTGCGCTCTGTATTGGATTAGATAAATCAGCACCGATACGCTTTATAAATCCCCTACGATGCAACACGGCAATCGCGTTTCTCGCTGCCGTAGTTCCACTAGATACACTATTTGCGAGCGTGTCAATGCTAACGACGCATCTTGATTTATGGAAGCCTCGTGAGAGCCTATAAAGACGTAAGAGTACAAGTGCTTCAATCGGTTTCAAGTCCGACAGAACTTTATCCAACACATCATTTGGGATTGATGTATAACGGTCAGCCTCTACGTTTGGTGTAGGGGCTGCGTCAAGCCCAGCCCCTACACCGTGTAGGGGCTGGGCTTTGTCTGGCGTAGGGGCTACACGAAATGTAGGGGCTACGTCAGGTGTAGGGGCTTGAGGCTCAATTCTCTCAGTATCAGTTGCTGCAGCTAGTGCCTCGCGCTGTTCCCGCATCAGCGCGGCAAGAGGTGAAAGTGTTTGCGGTTTCGGCATTACTATATGCCGCGCACACCAAGATTCGGATTATGACAAGGCTTCATCTGCCCCTTTGAATGGCGAAAAGCTAACATTCTGCAGAGTGTAATGCTAAACAGAAATCGGTATCTTGGTGTGTTCTCCATATAGGAAAATTTGACATTATCTACGATGCGTTTGAGGCTACGGGTGAGGAGGTGGATATATATACGTTCATTATGGTTTACCATGATGTTCAAATGGCTCGTCAGAATCTACTCACGCTGATAAGACTCAAGGAAGACACTGCCGCTGGAAAAATTCCTGAGTACGCTATGCCCATGCACCGACAGTTGTTGTCAGTACCAGCCTCAATTGAGATAGATGAACAAGGATTGTTTAGGTTAACTTTAGAACCGTTCGCTAGTGCCATAAATTACGTCGAAGCTGCGCGCGTAAAAGTTTGTAAGGCGTGTGAGTTGTTTTTTTGGGCTGGGCGGTTAGACCAGAAATGCTGCAGTAAGAAGTGTGCCAACAAATACCGCGTGCGAATGTGCCGTGAGAACTACAGGGCAGACCCGGAAAGATACAAGTGGCGTAGGTACAAGCGCGAAGAGCAAAAAGCTAAGAATTAATAATGCCAATCTAAGGGTAAGAAATTGCGCGTATTGACAACAAAAGACTTACGAATTTGGATGCGAACCTCAATGAACTCTAAGCCGCTATTGAGTTCTCGAAGCTTGCAAGGAATAGTCAAGTTCAAAATTTAGCATGATAGTTAGTGAAACTGTTTTTAACTTGTTCGTGAAAGCCGCTCAATTACTATAAGGCACATGCAACATCTCAGCGGCTTTACGTTTAGTACGCTCGCCACGTCGGTCGTAACGCGCCGTCGTTTGCACGTTGGCATGACCCGCCAAGCCTTGCACCGTCGAGATGTCGGCTCCGGCATCGAGCAGGTCGGAGATGAACGAACGTCGCAGGTCGTGCGGCGAAAATGATTTCACCCCCGAACTCAAGCCGCGCTTACGCACGATGTTCAACACCGCTTGATCCGTCATCCGGCGCGGGATGAGCCGCCCGCCTTTGTTGATTGGATAGAACAGGGAATTACCGTTATCGGTGTTCGCGGCGTGCGGTTGACGCGGGGAAGCGGCGCGCGCCCGCAGCCACGCTTCAATCGCCGCCTTCGCCCCGCCCGTCGCATACGCGGTGCGTGCCTTCCTGCCTTTGCCCGACCTGACTTTCAACGCTCCCGTCTCCGCGTCGTAATCCGTGGCATCGAGCATCACGGCTTCCGCCCGCCGCAAACCGGCACCGTAGAGTACGGCTAACAGTGCCGCATCCCGCGCGCCGCTCGGACTCGCGTCAACCGCGCAGTCGGCGAACAACGCCCGCAGTTCACCGGCACTGAGGGCGCGACCACGCGGCAAGGTCGTGCCGCGCACCGCCGCGACATCAACCGCGCGATGAAACTCTTCAGCTTGCATGAGTCCTAATCGCCAACACTCACGCAATACGCCGCGAAGCGCGGCGAGCATCTTGTTCGCCGTTGCGGGTTGATACGTTTCGGCAAGTGCGGCGCGAATGGCTTGCGTGTGTTCGTAGCGCAGCATCTCCCACCGCAAAATGAAGGCTTGGGCGGGCTTGCCCGAAAGCAAAGTGGCGATAGTCTCTAAAGCCGTCCGCATCGTGCGCCGACTGCCCGGTGCTAATCTGGCGAGATAAACAGCGACCGCATGACTGTTCGCCGACTCTTCGGCGGGGCGTTCCGGCTTATCGGAAGATGTCGTGACGAGTGTTTGATTCATTTCGTTACGGTTTGCTAACAGTATCTTGCTTGTATGTCAAATATGACATAGTATGTTGGGCTATGTCGCCAACCGATAAACCGCTTGTGTGGCTACGCGGCGAAGTAAAGACTCCGCCGTTCTCGTCGGACGCACGCCTCGAAGCCGGATTCTTGCTTCGTCGCTTGCAGCGCGGCGAGATGTTGAGTCTGCCGCACTCGCGTCCGATGCCGTCCATCGGCGCACGCTGCCATGAGTTGCGGATCGTTGACGCCGACAAAACATGGCGCATCATCTATTGCATTGACCCGGACGCCATCTTGCTACTGGATGTCTTCAATAAGACGACGACGCAAACCCCGAAGCGCGTGATCGCGGATTGTCAAAGGCGGTTGCGACAGTATGACGAGCTAACAAGTTAAGAGAGCCGCCAGAGGGTCACAAGCACCCCGTGAGCGGGAAGGATTAGGAGAGGCTCTATGCAGCCGACGAAACGTAAACGACTCGAAGCCGCTGGGTGGACTGTAAGTTCGACCGGCGACTTTCTTGAACTCACACCGGAAGAATCGGCTCTCATCGAACTGAAGCTGAATCTCAGCACACGACTCAAAGAACGACGATCTAAACGGAACATGTCACAGATTGACCTCGCCAAGTTATTAGGGTCGAGCCAGTCGCGCGTGGCGAAGATGGAAGCGGGTGATCCAAGCGTGTCACTTGATTTGCTCGTGCGCGCCCTGCTTGCGACCGGCGCGACACGACGCGAGTTGGCGCGTGCGGTCGCTGCATAATCATTATTGTACAACAGAGTTGATAGTTGTGAGAACTATCATTCTCATAAGCTATTTTAAGCGTAACATGTCGTTGATGTCCTCAAGTTAATGTATCAAGGAGGTCGAGGTGCGCGTCCTCGGTTCTCTGATTGAGAAACAGGTGACAACACCCGAGTATTACCCACTGACGCTCAACGCTTTGACGCAAGCGTGTAATCAAAAGAACAACCGTGAACCCGTCGTGTCGTTCGACGAGGCGACGGTCACGCACGCGCTCGAGACGTTGCGTGCGAAAAATCTGGTATATGTGTTCTACGGCAGCAGCAGTCGCGTCCCCAAATACAAGCATCTGACGAGGGAGGTTTATGAACTCGACTAGCCGGTGATGCATTGTGGCTCGGAGAAAAAAATCGCTTCCATCGGGTAGCCTTCTTCTCCGCTTCCAAGACGCAATCGTGAAGTAAAGCCGCGCGTCATAGAGCATCGCGCCCAAAAACGATGAGCAGGTTGTGACGCGCTTTGCGCGTTAACAAGTAGAAGATCAAGGGTGTTGCGGCTTCGTTTGAAAGAAATGGGTAAAGGCTGATGTTCAATTCCCATATCGACTCAGACGAGTGTGTTCGATAATTCAATCGAACGACGCTCCTCCATCTGCGCTTCATCACGATTCTTTGCTTCACAGAGAGGGAAAAGTTTTAGCTTTCCGACACTGAAAAGACCCACTCCGCCTTGCCGTATCTGATTGCGCCGTCGCCATGTACTAATGAGAGCTAACACCCTCGCCCTGCTTAGAGTAAGAGTTGTCGCATGAGAATCAGACGTTCTGATGCTTAAGCCGTTGCCCGTAGCGCACAACTCTTTTTCTTGCTTTTTTAATTGAAAGGAAAAGTGCGATGAGAATACCGAGTAGCTTTCAAACGAAGTCGGGCGCGTACCTTTGCGTCTTGCTGATTTTCACTTGCGGCTTGCCGACAAGGGTGATTGCCCAAGATAAAAGCCGTCCGGTAGTCATTAGTTTCGGACAACCTAACATCTGGTCGCTTGAGCAAGCTCATTATCTGCTGGCGCGTATGCACATGCAGAATCTGGATTTGAAAGCAACGGATTTGACCGACGACGCTTTGAATCCTAACGCGGTCAACGCGACACGAATCAACATCTTGAAAAGTTTGCTTGAAGTCGGAGTCGAGTATGACCAGGGTGTGAGCTTTCAAAACAAGCAGTTGGTACGCAACAGTCAATTCAATGTCGGGCGACGCTTTGATTTAACGACTAAGCGCGACAATCTGCGCCCGGTTTCAACGGAACTGGCGCGCGACGTCGCCCGCCTCGAAGCCGAACGTGCGAGCATGGAAGCGAATGACGAAAGCCCGGCGGCGATTAAATTAAAGGATGCGGAAATCGCGCAGAAGAAAGCCGACCAAGCGGCGGTTGATAAGGAACTTTCGTTCTACGACGGCGAACTCAAGACTCTCGCCGCCGAACCGTCGGGTGCGCCGCAATCGCCCGCTAATTCCGCCGATCCCTTCGACTCCAAACAACTTCCGTCCAGCGTGTTGGATAAACTCATCGAAAAGAACGCCGACAAACTGCTTGATGCGGCGAAAGACCCGAAGCTGAACGCTTCGACGATTCTCGATAATCATGTGCAGATGCAGTACGAGATTATCGCCAAGCAGTTGACCTTACTGCGCGATGAAGTCGGACCCGGCGAGCGTCTGGTATTTCTTGAACTGCCGCAATCCATTTACACCACGCCCGGCGACGCCGACGGCAAGATGGCGCAAGTCTGGTGGCACGTCAACGGCTATACCCGAACCGATGAAGTCGCACGCTTGCTGCTTGAATTAAACGATGTGCATAAGCAGTGGATAAAATTAAGTGTCATCGCAAAGGATTTACAACTCAAATTATCCGACAAAGACAAGGCGTGTGCAGACTACAAAAAACTGACTTCGACTGAAAAACCGACTTCGACTGAAGGCGACCCGACAGCCGAATTGAGAAAGTCCTTCTTAGGCATTCAGTGTGAATATGAAACAGCGACGCATCGCATTATTGAAAGCTTGCTTCGACAGGCGAATAAACTTTTCACCCGCGCCGAACAGCGCGGCGCAAGAGACACGAGCAGTCTGTTAGCCGCGATCCGCGAAGTTGTGGAAATCGAAAATCAAAACAAGAACAGCAAGCCGAATTCAAATCTCAAATCAAATCTTGATCGGCATGTGAGTGACCGGCGCGGCGACGACATTAACGGCGATGTTCAACGAACGAGAACGATGGAAATAATAGATGACTTGCTTCCTAAAATGAGCCGGAACAATTCGGGAGCTAAGAAGACGGAGAAAGAAGCCGACGGGACTTCGCAGTTAGAGGTCAACGAGAATCTAAAACTGAAAGATATAGTTGAATACATACGGCTCGACGAGCGTTCCAGTCCGGCGACATACCGGGAGAACGCATCTTCTTTTGAGAAAATCGAAGGGCGGGACGTGCGGACGATTGACATCATCCCGCGTCAGAGTTCGCTCAACGTCAATGATATTCAAGCGACGGTGAAAGCGACGGGCATCGCGGCGGCTTTCAAATTCCTGTTCGGTTTTGCGGGTAAGGTCAATTACCAGAGACAGCGCGAACAATACGAACAGTATCTTCACCAAGAACTTTACGCATCGGGTTTCGGCAAAGGCGAAAAGGATTTTGGGTGGACGTTCGGATCGGTGCCCGGCACGAAGCGCGTCGCTCCCGGCGTTCGCACGACATATGCCGTGATGGTCGTGCCGCAAGAAGCCGAGTCAATCGTCTTGAGTGCGCGCGGGTGTTACTTCCCGCGCAAGGACGATCAACCGCTCAATTACGCCGATACCGGAAACGAGAACTGGTCAAAGGAAAGTAAGATTGAACGCCGTCAGTGCGGAGCGGAGCAAACCTTCATCCTGCCGGTTCCCGGCGGCGGCAACGACACCAATCAATTTTGGGTGACGGGCATTGATTTCAATCCGGCGAAACCGGGCGAAGTCGTCACCGCTTCGATTAGCGGCAACAACTTTTCGCCGCAAATCGGCGTGCTGATTAACGGTGTGCCGCTTGAGCAAACCATAGGGCTTGCCCAACCTTTGTTGAGAGTTGAGAGAGATGACGCCGCCCCGCCGTGCGATGAAAATTACAAAGGCATCTGCGGTAGTTTAGAGCGTGTTGACCCGCAGCAAATCGTCGTTTCGTTCAAGATGCCGGTTGCCGGAACGCCCGCGATAACACTTGTCGCACCCGGCAGGTCGCGCAGTCTCAACACACTCAAACTCACCATTAACGGAACGCGCAACACGCGATTAAAAGAAGCCGATTTTATGTTCGGCGCGCGTGCGCCTTCGAGTTTAACAATCGGCGACTTGCAAACCTTTCGCACCAATCCAAACTCGACGCAGGTTATAGGTTTGTTGAAAGGCACAAACTTCGGTGACGACAAGGATGAGATTTTGATTAACGGCAGTCCTGTCACCGGCATAAACAAAGAATTCAAATCCTCCGAACTCTATCGCCTGATGTTCAATTTGCCGACGGATGAAAACATCAACGTCACCGTCGTCCAAAAAAGCGAAGATGAGACGAAGAGAATCGTGGCGGAAAAATCATTTGCGAACATCTCGGCATTGAAAATCAACCGCGTGAGGATTATCAGCTACGAACCGCCGGGCAGAAAAACAGACGGCGTACTGATAGTTAGAATCATCGGCAAAGGACTCGACGCCGGACTCGATTTGAAAGTTCGCGGTGCGTCGGCGAAATCGGAAATCCTCGAAGTCTCAGCCGGTGAAGCCCTGCTTAAACTCGTCAACCCCGAACCTTCAGTCGTCGTCACCCTGATTCATCGTTTGTCCGGCGAACGACTCCGCGCGGTTGTCGTGCGCGACGTAAAACGAACAACGTCAATCGAAGATGTCGCAGCCCAATAAGCCCGGATTGTTGAGCGACAGGAGTTACATTAGACGAAGGCGGAAACCGGGCGCATTTGAGAGCAGATGAGGTGTTGACACGCTTACCGTCCCGGTTCTGCCAACTGCGTAATTTCTAGAAGCGGTCTCATAAATAGTGGGGTTGAGAATTTAGCCACGAAACAACACCAACAAAACACGAATCAAGGCACCGCTCATTCGTGTCGCTTCTCAGTTAGGTCGTGTCTCAGAATTTATGCTGAGGTGAAATGGAGACTCGGACAAGCTATTCTTTGAAGTGTGAACTTTGAAGAAATCACTTGTCCGAGTTGTGCCTCTCGACACGTTAAGAAGAATGGCACAACTGCTAACGAGAA
>JBGTMR010000125.1:0-33242 GCA_041743485.1 Pyrinomonadaceae bacterium | reverse complement strand
GAATTTGACGACGCCGGAAAACCTTTCCTTCGCGGCGGCATACGCGACCCGTATTCGACGGCGAACTCCGTCACGAGCGCGGCGCAGGTTCGGCAGATGCCTTACGAAAAAGTGCGCGAACTCCTTGCGCGCAACGGCTACATCAAAGACGTTGATTTCGACCCTGTGACGCGCATCGCCGGTGCGCTCGCCTTTCACGGTGTCGCGGATTTGAAGGAACGCAAATTCATCGAGGCGCGTTCGATGGCGACCCTGTTTCGTGGCTACGAAATGATTATGCAAGGGCGCGACCCGCGCGATGCTATCTTCATCACGAGTCGCGCGTGCGGCGTCTGCGGCGGCGTCCACTCGTCGTGCGCGGCGATGGGCATCGAGATGGCTTTCGGCATCACGCCGCCGCCGCTCGGAATTATCGTCCGCAATCTGATGCTCTCGCTTGAGTTTCTCTACGACAACCCGTTGCATCTTTTCCTGCTCGCCGGACCCGACTATTCCGAAGTTCTCATCAAGCAGACCAACCCTGAAATTTGGGACTTGGCGACGCGCACGGAAGCACCTAACGCGGAAGTTCACGGCTACAAGTTGATGAGCGAATTGTTCCGCGACATGAACCCTCTGACGGGCAGCCTCTATCTCGAAGCCCTGCACATGACGCGCGTCGCGCGCGAAGCGTATGTCACAATCGGCGGCAAATATCCGCACCCCGAAACACTCGTTCCGGGCGGCGTCAGCACGACGGTGACGCTGCAAGTCTTCAACGAAATCTACGTGCGCCTTCAAAAGTTTTTCGATTACTCGAAAAAGGTCGTGGCGATTTGGGACGACTTGACCGACTTTTTCTACACCGCGAATCCGGCTTATCGTCTCTGCGGTTCGCGCCCGAAGACGATGGTTGATTTCGGCATCTGGGACGACCCTGATATTTACGATGCGACTTACGCCAACTGCAACGAATGGGGCGAACGCCGTTGGTCAACTCCCGGCGCGATTGTTGACGGCACGCTCGTCACGACGAAACTGCAAAACATCAATCTCGGCATCGAAGAATTTATCGAACACTCGTTCTACGAAAAATGGACGAACGGCGAAAACTTGAAACACGCGACCGACCCAAGCGGTGCGCCGCTCTCGCCCTTCCACCCGTGGAACAAAGAAACTCTGCCGCGTCCCGGCGGTCAGAACTGGCGCGAGAAATACACTTGGTCAACCTCGCCGCGTTGGGATCGTCATGTCTTTGAAGCAGGCTCGTATGCCCGCGTCTGGAACACCGCCGCCGCGCAGAAAATCCGCCCGAATCAATTTATCGAATCAACGGGGACGAGTCTCAAGATGCGTCTGCCAAAAGCCGCGATGCCGGAGATGGATGTCGAATGGAAGATTCCCGAAGACTGGAACACCTTCGAGCGCAACCGCGCACGCGCCCACGGCGTAGCGTTCACCACGCTTGTTGCGATGAGCGATTGGCTCAAGGGATTGGAACTTTTGAAGCAAGGCAAAACTGCCGTCAGCACAGAGTTTGAAGTCCCACGCGGCAACCGCATCGGCGTCGGCTTCTGGGGCGCGGGGCGCGGCTTCCTGTCGCACCACATGGAACTCGACAACGGCATCGTCACGAACTATCAGATCATCACGCCCTCGACCATTAACGCTTCGCCGATAGACGATTTCGGCAACCCCGGACCCTACGAAGAAGCCGTGCTTAACACGCCGATTCTCGAAAACTTCGAGAGCGCGGAAAAATACAAAGGCATTGACCTGCTGCGGACGCTGCGTAGCTTCGACCCGTGTATGCCCTGCACGACGCACATCTACGCCGACGGTCATACGGTGACGCGCGAAGTCAACACTTGCGCGTGCGGCGTTGATGGGTAAGTAAGGGTCGGATGGCTTCGCCTAATGCAGGTGAAAACTATGAAAAGGTTTCTGCTGACATCGCTAGGCATCGGCTTCTCAGTCATCTACCTTTTCCTCGCCCTACTCACATCCGGCGGTGGTCATGGTCCGAGTTTTACCTTCGCTGGAGCCGCGCCATATGGTTTGGGTTTGCTGGTTTTTCCTGTGTTCGGCTTCTTGTTTAGCGACTTAAAATTGCCCATGACAAAGGTGGTTTGTCTTGTCATGCTGGCAGCTCATTATGTTGCAGTCACCTACATTGTTGCCACGTCGTGGGTAAGCGAGATGCCTTATGCTGAGCGTGCTTGGTCGGTGTCGCCGTTAAACATTTTGTTGCCCGTCGGGTGGTATGCGGTGGGGCAGGTTATTGTGTGGGGAGTGCTTGCCCAAAGCATCGTCGGTAGCAATCGGCAGCGTTACCCAACCGACGCACTAAGTTAGGTCGTTATCTGAAGCGATCATCAAGGAGCGTGATTAGTGACGACATCATTCACGTCGGAGCGTTCGCTGTGAAAGTCTTAATCGCCGGTGTCGGTCATCCCAACTTGAAAGACTTGTCCTTCGGGCAAGTCCTACTCGCGCACCTCAAGGAATTGGAATGGGACGAAAACATCGAACTTGAGAATTTGAGCTTCGGCGCGATTGCGGTCTATCAATGGTTTCAAGACGAGCCGGGTAAGTACAGCCGCGTGATTTTCGTCTCAGCCGCCGAACGCGGGCGCGTGCCGGGAACGCTGCAAACCTATGCGTGGGATTTCCCGGAACTCGACCCGGAGACGGTGCAGAACAGCGTCGCGGAATCCGTCACGGGAATCATCAGCCTCGATAACCTGCTGCTGATTCTCCAACAATTCGAGATGCTGCCGGACGAAGTTGAGATTATCGAAATCGAACCCGTCGAGAGCGACATCGGCTTCGAGTGCAGCCCGACTGTCGCCGCGCGCTTTGACGAATTTGCCGACATCGTTCGACAGAAAGCAACGCAGCCGTTCGCCGAAACCTTTGTTAATTGATGAGCGTCAACGAAACCACAACCGAAGCGGAAACGCCCGCGCCCGTCGAGCGTTTGAACGAATTGCTCGAAGCCATCGAGCAACATCCCGACACGGAGATTCGTGAGCGTGTACGCGAAATCGTCTTCGCCGTCGTTGACCTTCATCACGCGGCGTTGCATCGCACGTTCGAGTTAATCGGCAACCACGCGGACGGCGCGGAATTGATGAACGGATTGTGCGCCGATGAACACGTCAGCGCGATTCTGATGATTCACGGCTTGATGCCGCAAGACTTGGAGACGCGCATCAATCAAGGACTCGCCGCCGCGCGCCAAAACCTCAAGGCTTACGGAGCCGACGCGGAACTCATCAGCCTCACGGACGGCATCGCACACTTACGTTTAAGCGGCAGCGCGGCAAGCGCGAACGTCTCGACGGCAACGCTCAAACGCGAAATCGAACAGGCACTGGCGACCTTCACGCCCGACCTGCTCGACGTGCAATACGAAGACACGATTGCGGCGATTAAGCCGCAGAATCTGATTCAAATTTCGCGTCAACCGGCGATGCCACAAACGGGCGGCGCAAAACCGACGGGAATCAAATTACCGATAATGCGCGTGGACGACGTACCGCCAAATTCGCTGCGCTTCGTCGAAGCGGGCGACATCAGTTTGGTCATCTGCAACGCGGCGGGAACGCTGCACGCCTTCTACAATCGCTGCCCGCATCAAGCCTTGCCGCTCGACAAAAGTATGGTAGAAGGCACAACATTGATTTGCGCGTGGCACGGCTATCAATTCGATTTGCGTCGTCAAGGGCAGTGCTTGAATGACCCCGAATTGCGGCTCGAACTCTTGCCGCTCGCAGTTGAAAACGGAGTCATCAAAGTCGCTTTGCTGAGGGACGCAACCCCGGCGAACGTATGACTGACGAGAGCGAAGTTATGAGCAACGACGATTTGAACAACCCCTTTCCCGACGAAACCCGTCCGCCGCTCTACTGGCAAGACGAGATTTTGCAAGTGATGTTCTGGATGCAAGGCGAAGGCTTCGGCTCGCAACTCTCAATCGCCGAACTGCGTAAGTTTCTCAACGCGCCCGTGTCATTGCTCGAAAGCAATTTGCAGCAACTTGTAGAAAACAAACTCGTGTCAATCGTGAGTGCGGACAAGTGGGAACTGACCGAACAAGGCAAGCACGAAGGCGGGCGACGCTTCGCCGACGAGTTCGAGGGAATGCTACAACAAGGTCATTACGAATGCAGCGACCCCGATTGCGATTGCCACAGCGGAGACGGCGCGCCGTGCAAAGCAACGCACAATCATCAACACGCATAGACCGTTTCACTCATCCTTTGATTTCACAGTCACACACCAAACTTGCCCGCGTCGCCCGCTCGCTTCTCTCCACCATTGTCGTCGCGTTGATCTTTCTTTCAACTGCATTCGCGCAAAACGAGCAACCGCGTCGCGGCGGCACACTCGTCGTTTCAATTAGCGCAGACCCGGCGGGCTTGAATCCGGCGATTACCACTCAAGGCGGCGTGCATCAAATCACCGCTTCAATCTTCAGCGGCTTAGTCGCGCATGATTTCAACCTCGATCCCGTGCCTGACTTGGCGACGAGTTGGGAGGTCTCGCCCGATGGCTTGCGCTATACGTTTCATCTCGCTCCAAACGCGACATTCCACGACGGCGCGCCGCTCACATCCGAAGACGTTAAATTCACGTTTGAAGAATTGTTATTGAAATTCCATTCGCGCACGCGCACAACTATCGGCGACAAACTCCAAACCATCTTGACGCCCGACGCTCACACCGTCGTCTTCGAGTTCAACCAACCTTACGCCGCCTTTTTGCAGTTGATAGACGTGACGAACGCGCCCGTCATGCCGAAGCATCTTTACGCGAACACCGACCCGCTGACGAATCCTTACAACGTCAAACCCGTCGGCAGCGGCGCGTTTATGTTCGATGAGTGGATGAAAGGCGATAGCGTCCGCCTCAAACGCAATCCGAATTATCACAAATTGGGCAAGCCTTATCTCGACCGCGTGGTGTTCAAGGTCACGCCAAGCAGCGCGTCGGCGGCGATTGCATTCGAGAACGGCGAAGTTGATTACCTCCTCAACGCCGCGCCGCTCGATTTGCGGCGATGGCAGAACCGCGCGGATTTCCGTATCACCGACAAAGGGCGCGAAGGCTACGCGACGGTTGAAACTCTTGTTCCTAATCTGACGAACATCGCGCTTTCAAATCTGCTCGTCCGCCGGGCAATCGCACACACGATTGATCGAAATTTTATCGTCGAGCGCGTGCTGTTCGGCGAAGGCATTCCGACATTCAGCCCTGTTTCGCAAAAATTAGAATGGGCTTTTAACCCGAACGCCACGAAGTACGCACGCGACTTGCAGCTTGCCGAACGACTGCTTGACGAAGCGGGCTATAAACGACAGGCGGACAACACGCGGTTTCATTTGCGTCTGCTCTACGCGGGAGGCTCCGCCAAAGTCGCGGAGGTATTGCGTGAGCAGTTGGGCGAAATAGGAATCGCGGTTGACTTGCAGTTGTTAGAGTTCAACGCGATGGTCGAAGCGGTTTATATCCGCAAAGATTTCGACCTCGCTTTCAGTTCGTTCGAGAACGGCGCAGACCCCGACATCGGCGTGAAGCGCACGCTGGTTTCATCCAACATCGGCGCGATTCCTTTTTCCAACGGCGCGCTTTACCGCAACCCGCAGGTTGATGACCTCTTCGCCCGCGCATCTTCGACGCTCGACAAAGAACAGCGCGCGAAAATTTATTTCGAGATGCAAGACATCGTGACGAAAGAACTGCCGTACTTCTGGCTTTATGAATCGCGGGGCAACGCGGCTTACAAAGCGGGACTTCGCGGCATGTACGGTTGGAGCGCGAAATCCAACATCTATTTCGCGCAAGATGCGTGGTGGGCGGAAGGCGAGCGAAACGCGGGAGGTTCAACGAACGGGCGCAGACGAGTTTTATGGATTGCGCTCGGCGTCGTCTTGTTAAGTGTCGCCGTGCTGTGGTGGCGAAAAGTTAGAGCGCGGCAAGCCTGACGCCCGCGTGTGATGCATATCACAACTTCGGGTTGAGCGTATCGTTGAGTGCTTCGCCGACGACGTTAATTGAGATCAGCAACAAGGTAATCGCCGCAATCGGAAAGAAAGCGATCCACCAAGCATCGCGCATGAAGTGTTGCCCGTTGTGCAGCATATAGCCCCAACTCATGCGGTTCGCGTCGCCAAGTCCGAGAAACTCAAGCGCGGCTTCCGTGAAGATGACATGTCCGATTCGCAAAACGGTTTGCGTGATGACGAGCGGCATCACGTTCGGCAGAATCTCCCGCCACAGAATCCGCGTCGAACTTGAACCCAGAGCCTGCGCCGCTAGTATGAAGCCGCGTTCCTTAACCGCCAGCGTCTCGGCTCGTATCACGCGCGCCGACGATGACCAGAACGTGATGCTCAAGACGATGATGATATTCGTGAACGACGCGCCAAAAATCGCTACGATAACGAGCGCGAGAAAGAAGCGGGGCGGAATCAGAAACAACTCTGTGACGCGCATCAACACATCGTCCAACCACCCGCCCGCGTAACCCGCGACCAACCCGATTGTTACCCCGACGAATCCGCTTAAAACCGCGACGATAAAGCCGATGCTGATTGAAGTTCTGGCTCCGTGAATGACTCCGCTCAACACATCTCTGCCGAGATCGTCCGTGCCGAACGGGTGCGCGAATGACGGAGACTCCAACGCCGCCGGAGATGTTTTCAAAGGGTCAACCGGCGCGAGCGCGTCGGCGAAAACGGCAACCAGCACGAACAGTGCAAGCGTCACCAAACATGCAAAAGCGAATTTGTTACGCCGGAAGATTGACGGGTGATTACGCATCAACGTCGAGAATCGCAAAACCCGACGATTTTGTGATTAGTCTTCATCGCGTTCGGCTCTGATGACCGTGCGAATCGCCGCTATCGGTACGTTCGGCGCAGGTAGTTTGAGGAAATCGTCGGACTTTGGTTCAAGAGGCAAGCGCATCAAGCCTGCCGCGACCAAAGCCGCTTCCTCAGCGTCCAAGTCTGCGTCGGACATTAAGGGCATCAATCGCGCGACAGGGCGGTTGCGATCTTTGATGATTAGCTCCTCGCCGTTTTTGACTTGTTCAAGGTACGCGCTCAGGTTTTTTTTCAAATCTGCGATGCTCACTGTCTGCATTTTGGGTTCTCCTGTATATGGCTACAATAGCTTTTGAACAACGACCGGAGCAACACGGGAACAATTATCATTTGTTCACTCGCTCCCCATTTGCGTACATCCTTCAGCGCGTTACGATGCGCGGGTCAAGCAGCGAGTAACATAAATCCGTCAACAAATTCGCTATCACCACCGTCACGGAGGTCATCAGCATCAAACCGAGCAGCACAGGGTAATCGCGCATCGCCACCGCTTCGAGCAGTAACCTTCCGATGCCGGGATACGCGAACACCGTTTCAATCAACGCCGCTCCGCTCAACAGCATTCCGACTTCGCCGCCGAACGTCGTCACAATCGGAAGCAAGGCATTTCGCAATCCGTGCCGATACAGCACGCCGCCTTCGCTCACTCCTTTCGCCCGCGCCGTCCTGACATAATCTTCGTTCAAGGTTGAAATCATCTGCGTGCGCGTCAGCCTGATTGTGACTGCTATCTGCACGATGGCGAGCGTCGTCGCGGGCAAGACGAGATGACTCACAACATCGAGCCAGTAGTCCAGTCCCGAAAGATTCGCGCCCGCGTCCGCAAACCCTTGCGCCGGAAACAGGTTCAACCAGAGCGAGAACACGAGCAACGCCGCTTGTCCGAGACAAAACGAAGGTATTGAATCGGAGATGACCGAGCCTGCGACGATGGCGCGGTCAACGGTTGAGCCTTGCTTCTGTGCCGCGCGCACGCCGAGCCACACGCCCGCCACCGCCGAGACGACGAGCGCGCTACCCATCAATAATAATGTCGCCGGAACGCGGCTCAAGATGACTGCCGACACGGGTTGTTGGAATCCAAGCGAGAAACCCAAGTCGCCACGCGCGACGTTCGATAGGTAGATACCGAGTTGCGTCACGAGCGGTTGGTCTAAGCCGAACTTGTGGCGTATGAACTCATAGTACGCCGCGTCGCCGCTCTGTCCCGCGAGTAGGTAAACAGGGTCTCCCGGCGCGAGATGAATCAGCAAGAAATTGAGACAGATGAGCACGACGATCAGCAACGCCGACTGCGCCATACGCCTGACGAAGAAACTCAAACGGGGAAGTCTGCCTATTCTCATCAACTCATCTCATCCGGCATTCGCTAACTCACGCGCCAACTCAATCACTCGTTCCGCCGCAAGCGGCACGGCGCGTTCAACCGACGGCGTTAATAGCTCGACCGCTTCGTCGCAGCACTCCGGCTGACAACCGACGATAAAGACTTGCGGCGGACAAACATTGAGCGCACGCGCCAGCAGCAAAGCTTTCGACGGATCGGCGTAATGCGCGTCAACAAGCGACTGATGCACGTCCAAACCGTTCAACCCTCCGGGCGCGGGCGGCAACGGTTCGACGACGAACAGCGTTCCCGGTTGCGCCGCTCGCTCAATCGCATCGATGATAATCAGCGCGTCGTAGCCGTCCATCAATTCTTGCACGAGCGCGATGCCGGCGATGCCCGCTTCGTAGATGGTCACTCCCTCCGGCAGCCTGTCGCTCTCCGCCACAAGTCGTAAAACACGAATCCCGAAACCGTCATCCGCACGCAACAGATTACCGACACCGGCGATGAGTATGTTCATTATGGCTCTAAACTCTTGACCACATTTTAAGTCGGACAATTTGGTGCTGAAGAGTCGTTTAGAAATCAGAGGGAATAGTTAAAACACATTCTCCGACGAAGATGTATAATTCGCCAACTCGCCGCAGATCGGGTGGTGGCTCAATCAAAGGAGAGTTGCTAAACTCTTTCGATGGTTAATCTGAAATGTATTCACTGTCAAAGCGAGAACATCGTTCGCAGGCGGTAAAACCAATAACGGCAAACAACGCTATCTGTGTCACGATTGCGGCAAAATGAGTCGGGACAATCCACAGCCAAACGGTTATTTACCCGAAGAACGCGAACAAATTTTAGCTGCTTATCAAGAGCGTTCTTCCTTGCGCGGATTGACGCGCACTTTCGGGGTTGCTCGAAACACCGTTTCCGAGTGGCTCAAGGAAAAAAACGATGATGCCGGAATTAGCCGAAACGCTTTGTGTACCCGATGAGCCGCCGACTTTAGAGTTGGATGAACTCTGGTCGTTTGTGTTGAAGAAAGCCAACAAACGGTGGATTTGGATTGCTTTGTGTCGGCAAACCCGGCAGGTCGTGGCTTTCGTCATTGGCGACCGCTCGGCAGCAACGTGCCAAAAGTTGTGGGAAAAGATTCCCGCAGCCTTTCGCGTCGGGCATTGTTTTTCGGATTTTTGGGAAGCCTATCAAATAGTGATTCCGCCGCAACAGCATAGTGCGGTTGGCAAAGAGACGGGAGAAACGGCATACGTCGAGAGGTGGAACAACACTTTGCGCCAACGCCTCGCACGATTTGTACGTTAAACCTTGTCGTTTTCAAAGA
The DNA here is from genome assembly GCA_041743485.1 of Pyrinomonadaceae bacterium. Lineage (GTDB taxonomy): Bacteria > Acidobacteriota > Blastocatellia > Pyrinomonadales > Pyrinomonadaceae > JANDLT01. Next base: position 23,704 of record JBGTMR010000125.1, on the reverse strand, counting down.
GCGATGTGATGCACGAGACATGCTTGTTCTTATTTTTGCATCGTTACAACAATGAACTAGCTCTCTCCTATGATTGAGCCATTACCATGTAAATATCTTTACCGCGCCATAGACAAGCAAGGAAATACGATTGAATTCATGCTCTCGGCGAAGCGCGATGTGTCGGCAGCAAAACGGTTCTTTAAGAAGTTGATGAGAGCTGACCATCGCCGCCTTCCGTTTTCTATTAGTGTTGATAAAAATGCTGCTTACCCTGAAGCGTTCACTTCTTCTCAAGACGCAAAGATACTGCCATCAGATTGCAAGTTGAGAGGCGTTAAATACCTTAACAACGTGACCCGCGCAAGACCACCGCTTCGTTAAGAAGAAGGTGCGCGCCGCACAAGGCTTCAAGGGGTTTCACACAGCCGCAGCGAACTCTCGAAGGCATTGAAGCGATGAACATGATGAGGAAGAGTCAGGTGAAAAGGTTAGCCGGAAGTGACGCACAAGGACAGGCGAGGTTCGTCTTGAACCTCTTTCAGATCGCGGCATAATAGAATGAACCAAACGATCTTTCGCACCTTAAAATAATCTTTGCAACGCAACCGTAATCAACTCATCTGTAAGTGTCGCGACGCACACGAGCCACTATCACGCAACCGGCAAGAGATCATCTGCGCTTTCGTGATTATGCGCTTCATTTCCCGCCTTGCGCCCGACTACAAACGCAAAGAGCGTGATGGCGAGACACACAACACCAGCCACCGTGAACGTAAGCGGAGTGCCGAAGCGCGCTGCTGCGTACCCGGTTGCCGGATACGTTACCAGCCAACACGCATGAGTCAATGCGAAGTGCGCGGCGTAAGCGCGCCCACGTTCCTCCTCGCGCGTGTGTTCGGCTAAGAGCGTCGAAGACGGAATCGCAATCAAGGCTTGCCCTGCACCGTTTAAGAACCACAAGACCGCGAAGATGATGAGCGGCGGTTTGAACACGCCGGGAAGCAACAAAAGCCCAAGCACGATGCCGCCGATGATGAGCGCGTGTGCTGCCCAGACGTGTCGCCGTGTGTGCAAAGCGTTCGGGTCTCGCGTCGCCTTTTCATAACGGCTTGTGATGCGCCCTAAAATGAGTGCCGTCACGGTTGAACCAACGCCTAAGCCCGCCATCACAAAGGTGAAAGCCGAATCGCCGCGCGCAAGTTCATCTCGTATATAAGTGACGGTGGCAACGATTGCCGCCGCGCCTGCCGTCGCTTCGGCGAAACTCAGGACGAGTGCTTGCCGCAATGCAGGTTCGCGCAAGAGTATGTGCGTGCCCGTCGTAATCTCTTCGAGAAACACGGAAATCGATAGTGGGATTTGCTTCTTGGCGACGAATGGGACGAAGGCAGCTAAGACGAATAGTGCCGAGACAAGATAGGTGAAGGCATCGAACCAGAAGACCCACCGCACGCCGAACGCGACGACGAGCAGACCGGCGAGCGCGGGCGCGGCGAAGGCTTCAACATCTACCGCAACACGCGAAAGCGACAACGCTTTGACGTAGTGTTCCTCACCGGCAACTTCCGGGATGCTCGCCTCAAATGTTGGCGTGAAAAACGCGGTCACGGCGTTGATGGCGAAGATCAAAGCGTAGATTTGCCAGACGGTCGTGACGAATGGAAAGAGCGTAAGAAGGGCGAAGCGCGCGAGGTCGGCGGCGATAAGAATCTTTTTGCGATTGAAACGGTCGGCGAGGACACCCGCAGGTTGCGAGAAGAGAAGAAAGGCGAGAATACGGAGCGTGAGCGCATAACCGATCACGGCGGTTGCCGATTCGCCGCCCGTAAGCTGGTAAGCGAACAAGGCAAGTCCGACGGTCGTGACGCCACTTCCCAAAAGAGAAATAATTTGGGCTGAGAACAGAAAAAGAAAATTCCGGTTTCGCCAAAGCGTGGGTTGCGGATTGTTCACTTTATTCGTTATTCGGCGCGGCTATCATTCTGAGGTGAGCAGATTTTTAGTTACGATGCGTGATTGATTTATGAGAGTCGTCTCGCCAGTTCGATGAACTCGACGGCGGCGCGCGGCAGGTGTTTGTCTTTGCGATGAACGATTTTCAATTCGCGTGTGATCCTTAAATTCTTGACCTTCAACGCTACCAAACTCCGCGCAAGCAACTCCGTTTTAGCTGCGAACTTCGAGATGAACGCGATGCCAAGACCACTTTGCACCGCCTGCTTGATCGCTTCCGGGTTGTCGAGTTCGATGACGGCTTCGAGTTGCAGATTCGCATCAATCAGACTGTATTCAACAACCGCTCGTGTCGCCGAACCTCGCTCACGATAGATAAACGGTTCTTTCGCTATATCGTGCAGACTGATTTTTCTGCGATGAGCGAGTGCGTGTTCAGGCGCAGCGATTAACAGTAGTTCGTCGGTACACCATGCGGTAACTACCAAATCTTCACCTCCGGCGAGATGACTGCCGATAAAGCCGAAGTCGTATTCGTTTCGCAGAATGCCTTCTTCCACCCCCCGCGTATCTTTGATGGCGAGACTGATTTCAATCTTCGGGTAAATGCGTTTGAAAACGGCGATGACGCTACCGACGATATACATGCCCGGCGTCGTGCTGGCACCGATTCGCAGTCTGCCGCGCTCCAGCCCTCTGAACTCCTCAATCGCATGGCGCGCGTCGTCCAACGCTGCGGCGACGCAGCGCGCGTATGGTTCGAGTAGTCGCCCTGCTTCGGTGAGTGCAATCTTCTTTCCCAACTGCTCGAATAGCTTGACGCCGAGTTCGCGTTCAAGCTCACGCACCCGCACGGAGACACCCGACTGGCTGAGGTGTACGTCCTCTCCGGCGCGCGTGTAATTCAGCCGTTCGGCAACGGCAAGGAAAATTTTCAAGTCACGAGTGTTCATCTTGAGACGGATTATAATTGTTCATCATAATGATGTGAACAATTCATTTTCCGCATAGTTCGCGCCCTGTTACCTTTGCCTACATTCTCGCAAAAGGCTAAGGTCATGGAGCGTAAACCGCATTGGGAAAGCATCTACACAGCTAAGCAGCCGACTGAAGTTAGTTGGTATCAAACTCACGCCGCGAAATCGCTCGCACTCGTCAAGCGCACCGGAGTTAATAAGTCTGCCCGCATCATTGATGTTGGCGGCGGCGCATCCACTCTAATAGATGATTTGCTCGCCGAAGGTTTTCGCCACCTCACGATTCTTGACATTTCTTCCGCTGCGCTCGAAGCGGCACAACTGCGGCTCGGCACACGAACCGCGCAAGGAGTCGCGTGGATTGAAGCCGACATCACGCAAACTGTCTTGCCTCGCCGCCACTTTGACCTATGGCATGACCGCGCCGTGTTTCACTTTCTCGTTGAAGCGGAAGACCGTCGCCACTACGTCAATGCCGCAAATGACGCGCTCAAGCCGGGCGGTCACATCATCTTGGCAACATTCGCGGCTGATGGTCAGCTTCGGTGCAGCGGCTTAGAAGTCGTCAGATACAGTCCTGAAGAACTGCACGCCGAGTTCGGTGACGCCTTCGAGTTGATTGAAAGCCACGACGAGAATCACCGGACACCTTTCGACACGACGCAGAAATTCACTTATTGCCTTTTCCGCAAGCGTTAAGCCGCATCATCAATCGCCGCTCGCCGTCGCTTCACTTCCGCGAGGGTAGTCGCGCGCCGGGACAGTCGCCGATGCGCGCCCGTATTTCAGGTAGAGAGCCGGAATGACAATCATGTTGAGGAACGTCGAGGTGACGATGCCGCCTAAGATAACGACCGCCATCGGTTGCTGAATCTCTTTGCCGGGTTCACCCGCGCCGAGTGCTAACGGAATAAGTCCGACTCCGGTGACGAGTGCGGTCATCAAGATTGGTGAAAGCCGCTCCATCGAACCCTGCACAATCGCATCACGAAAACCGACGCCCTCTTCTTCCATGAGGTGCGTGTAATGAGAAATCAGCATGATGCCGTTTCTCGTGGCGATGCCGAACAAGGTGATAAAGCCGACGAGCGAGGCGATGGAGAGAGTGCCGCCGGAGAGGAAGACCATCACCACGCCGCCGATCAAAGCGAGCGGCAGATTAGCCATCACGAGCGCGGCGGAACGCGCGGATTTTAAGGCGATATAAAGCAGCAGGAAGATCCCGCCAATAGCGACAATCGAAAGCAGCGTAATAAGGCGCGAGGCATTCTCCTGCGCCTCGAACTGCCCGCCATACTGGACGAAGTAGCCTTGCGGCAACTGTACATTACTTCCAACGCGCGCACGCACGTCATTAATGACACCGCCTAAATCGCGGTCGGCGACGTTCGCTTGAATGATGATGCGACGTTGGACGTTCTCGCGGTTGATCGTGTTCGGACCTTGATCCACGCGCACCTCGGCGACTTGCCCGATAGGAACTTTCGCGCCCGTCGGCGTGTCAATCAGCGTGCGCCCGATAGTCTCGATTGACTCGCGCGCCGCGTCGTCGAAGCGCACGAGGACATCATAAGTTTTCTGCTCCTCTAAGACTTGCGAAGCGACGTGACCGTTAAAGGCGGTGTCAACGGTTTCCGCCAAGTCTCCGGCGCGAAGTCCGACTGCCGCCGCCGCCGTGCGGTTCATGTTGACTTGCACTTGCGGCACGCCGACCTGCGGCTCAACGATCAAATCAACGATGCCTTCGACTCCAGCCATCTGGTCGCGTATCTCAGCCGCTTTGGTGCGTAAAGTTGCAAGGTCTGGTCCGAAAAGTTTGATGGCGATTTGGGCGCGCGTGCCGGACAACAAGTGGTCTATCCGGTGCGAGATGGGTTGACCGACTTCCGCTTCGACACCGGGAATGCGCGCGAGACGCTGTCGCACGTCTTCCATAAACTCGGCGTGCGTGCGGTCGCCTTCCGTCGTCACGACTTCGATTTCACTGGTGTTGACACCCGCCGCGTGTTCGTCTAGTTCGGCGCGTCCCGTGCGGCGCGTGGTTGAGACGACTTCCGGGACTTCGTGCAAAACGGATTCGATGACGTTGCCGATGCGATTCGATTCTTGCAAGGACGTGCCGGGCGGCATATTAGCGTTGATGTTCAGCGTGCCTTCGTTAAACGGCGGCAGGAATTCGCGCCCCATGAAGGCAAACATCATCACGGCGACGAGGAGCATCGCGGCGGACGCGGCGATGATTTTGTAGGGGTGGCGGAGCGTCCAGTTTAAGATGCCCGCGTAATGCTTCTTCACCCATGCGACAAGGCGCGAATCTTTCTCGTCGTGGATGAGCTTCGAGCGACCGAGCAGGAAATAACAGAGAACGGGCGTGACGGTCAGCGCGACGATGAGCGAAGCGGTGATCGAGATGATATAGGCGAAGGCGAGCGGCGCGAACATCCGACCCTCGAAGCCGCCCAGAGAGAAGAGTGGCAGGAAGACGACAATGATGATAAGCGTCGCAAAGAGAATCGAGTTTCTGATTTCGCTCGACGCGCGGAAAATCACATCAATGACGGGTGCCGGCGTGGGCGATTGCGCGTTCTGCTTTAAGCGACGAAAGACGTTTTCGACATCAATGATCGCGTCGTCCACGAGCGCGCCGATGGCGATTGCCAAGCCGCCCAAAGTCATCGTGTTGATCGAGATGCCGAAGTAGCTCATCACGAGAATCGCCGCAATCAGCGAGAGCGGAATCGCGGTCAGAGAGATGAACGTCGTGCGGAAGTTCCACAGGAACAGAAACAGCACGACCGTGACCATGATGCCGCCTTCGATGATTGACGCCCGCACATTGCCGACCGCGCGATTGATGAAGTCGGATTGCTGGAAGGCTTTAGTGTCAATCATCACGTCCGCAGGCAGCGTTGCTCTCAAGCCCGCGAGCGTCGTCTCAATCTGTTCCGTGACTTCGAGCGTGTTGGCGTTCGGCTGTTTCTGTATCGTGGCGACGACTGCGGGCTGCATGTTGAAGCTGCCGTCGCCGCGTTTCAAAGCCGCGCCCGCTTGGACAGTGGCGACGTTGCCGACGAGAATTGGCGTGCCGTCGCGCACGGTGATGACGGAGTTGGCAAGGTCTTCCGGCGAATAGATGCGCGCCCGTCCGCGAATCAGAAACTCTTCGTTCGTGCGTTCAAGGAAGCCGCCCGCCGCGTTCGCGTTTGAAGCGGTGACGGCTTCGACGACTTGTTCGAGCGTCAAACGGTAGTCGGCGAGTTTCGCCGGATCAACGAGAACTTGGAACTGCTTCGTCTCGCCGCCGATAATCATCACCTGCGAGACGCCCGTGACGCCAAGTAAGCGTGGGCGCACAGTCCAATCGGCAATCGAGCGCAACTCCATCGGCGAAGTCTCTTTGCTCGTCATCGAGATGAGCATGATCTCGCCCATCGTGGATGAGATAGGTCCAAGTACGGGGGGCGGCACTCCGGCGGGCAGACGGACTTGCTGCAACTTCTCGTTGACGAGTTGACGCGCACGGTAGATGTCCGTTTCAAGGTTGAACTCGACGAAGACAATCGAGATGCCGATAGCTGAGTTCGAGCGCACGCGATAGACGCCCGCCGTGCCGTTCATCGCGGCTTCGATAGGAAGCGTGACGAGCGATTCGACTTCTTCCGGCGCGAGACCGTGCGACTCTGTGAGAATGGTGACGGTCGGTGCGGTCAGGTCGGGGAACACATCAACCGGCGTGCGCGTCGTGACGTAGCCGCCATAGATGAGCAGTGCGACGGCAGCGATGATCACGAGCAGACGGTTGCGGAGCGACCACAGAATGATTTTATTGAGCATACGGTAGAAACTCTCATTAACCGACTTGTTATTTGTTCAACCTCACAGGTGCTTAGGTTTCGTGCGAGTGAATGCCGGCATCAGCCGGACGAAGCTCTTGCAAGCGGATTTGATATGCGCCCTGCGTCACGACGCGCTCGCCTTTGTTCAAGCCCGACAGCACCGCGACCTTATCGCCATACTCGTCGCCGAGCGTAACCTCGCGCCGCTCAAACTCTTCACCAGATAGCAACACATACACGATCTTCTTACCTTCGTTGTCCAGTATCCCCGCTTTCGGAATCATCATCGCCGTCACTTGTTCGCCCGCATCCAAACGCACATCCGCCTGCATCCCGATACGCAGAGCGCGACCGTCGTTCGGGACTTGAAACAGCACGGTCGCGGCGCGTGTCTGCTCGTCAATGACCGCGCCGGTATCAACGACCGCGCCGCGAAACTCTTGACCCGGATAGGCGGCGGTCGTGAACGTCGCCATGCCGCCTCCACCCAAGCGGCTTAAGTCGCGTTCAAAAATCGGAGCTTCGACAAAGACCACATCGAGGTTGGATATTTCGACGATGCCCTCGCCCGGTGCTACCTGCTCGCCAGTTGACTTGCTGACCTTCGTCACATAACCGGAGAGCGGCGCGCGCACCGTGTAACTTGAGTTAGCACTGCCGATCCCTACTGTGCTGACAGTCGTGGCAACGGCTACGGGTCGCGCGGCGGCTAACGCATCGCGGCGGCGAAGCGCGGCATTGAAGCTTGCTTGAGCAGCGTCGCGTTCGGCTTGTGCCGCTTGGAGTTGGCGCAACGAGAAGGCTTTGCCGTTATAGAGACGTTGTGCACGGTCGGCTTCCGTCTTCGCTAATTCAAGACGGATGCGCGTGCTTTCCGCGTCGCCGACAGCCGTTCGGCGTTCGCCTTCGAGTCTCGCGTTTTCGATATTAACCTGTGCGTTCTGCGCTCTGATTCCCGCGTTCTGCGCTTCTACGCTCGCGGCGGCGGCGCGCACCTGCGCTTGCTCAGCGGAGGTCGCGGTTTGTTGTAGAACGGCGATAACTTGCCCTTGCGTGACACGCTGCCCGACGCGCGGAAGGTTGCCACCCGTGATGATGCCGCCAACCGGCGGCGCAACCAGAGCTTGACGATTCGGTGCGGGAACGATGCGTCCCGTGGTGGTGACTTGACGTGCGACTGTTTGTTCTTCGACTTGCGCGAGCTTCATGCGGATCAGCCATTGTTGCTCCATCAGGAACTTAACGGTTCCCGTTGAAGCGGCAGGCGCAGGTGCTGCCGTTGCTTCCTCGCGAGCGTGACTGCGGAAGAAGGCAAAGTAAACAAGCGCAACGATGGCGAGAAGGGCGAGTGTCGCGCCGCCGATGATGGTATTGCGGCGGCGGCGCAATGAGCCATCGTCGTGCTGCTCCGTAGTCTCTGCACGTTCAACGTAGCCTGTCGTGCGGCTGCCGTCAGAGTTTTCGGCAACATGCTTTTCGGTTTGCGTCGCATTGGTTTGCGTTGTTTCGGTTGTTCGTGTGCTCATGGCTTGATTTCGGTTCCGGTGGCGAATTCCAACTGAAAGATACTGGTTTGATAATCGAACAGTGCCCGCAAATAGTTAGCGCGCACCTCGGCGCGCGTGCGTTGTGCATCGAGGAGTGCGATGAGTTCCGCCGCGCCCTCGCGGTACGCTGCGAGTGTGATGTCGCGCGATTCGTCCGCCTGCCGCAAGATACCCATCTCGTAAGCCTGCACCTGTTCGCGCGCCGTCTCATATGCTTGATACGCCGTTTCGACTTCCGCGAGCGCACGGTTGCGTGCGAGCCGTAGGTTGGCAGCGGCAACTCCCTGCTCGGCTTCGGCGCGGGCGATGCCGCCTTGATTACGATTGCCGAACGGAAGCGGCACGGTCACTCCAACCCGCGCTGTGTTGTCCACGCCGACGCGGGTGTAGCCGACGAACGGCGTGATTTCACCTTTCGCACGCGAACGCTCCAAACGAGAGATTGACTCGAATAGCGAACCTTGCGCTTCAGCGACTTTCACTTCCGGGCGATTGGCGAGTGCACTGGCGCGTAAAGCACCAAGGTCGAGCGATGTAGAACGAAATTCCAAGCGTCCGGCAAACTCTAAATTCGCCGCGCGCGTGTAGTCGCTTTCGCCCAAGAGTTCAAGCAATCGCACGTTCGCTTGCTTGACTCGCAGCGCGGCGTTCGCGACGCTTGAGTTGAACTTGATTTTCTCAAGACGAACCTTTATCAACTCGACTTCGGCAATGTAGCCTTCGTTGAAACGCACGGTGTTGAAGCGCACGAGTTCGGCGAAGTTTGTTTGGCTCTCTTGCTCGATTGCGAGAACCGCACGCGCCAACATCGCTTCATAGTAAGCACGTTTAAGTTCAAAGAGACGCCCGCGCAGTACGTTAGTAAGTTGCGCTTCGGCGACAGCGACGGTGCGGTCGGCGACTTCACGACTTAGCCCACGACGGTTGCCGAGTTCAAACGATTGTGAGACGGTCGCGCCCGCTTCGTAAAGACGACTAAACGGTGTCTCGCCGGAGATGCGAAGATTCTCCGCGCTGACGGTTAAGCCGGGACGCGGGCGAAACCGCGCCGCGATGCGTTCAGCTTCCGCGACGCCGATTTCTAAACGCGCCGCTTCAAGCGAGATGTTACGCTGCAAGAATTGCTCGGTCGCCGCTTCGAGCGTCAAGACATCATTTGTTTGTGTGTTCGTTGAGACAGCGGTTTGTACAGACGAAGTTTGCGGCACTCCTGTTTGCATCGGCTGCCTCGCTTGCGCTGATGCTTGATAGATAAGCGATAGAAGAAGCGCGAACGCTACGGATGTGCGAAACGCCGATGTTGAAATTGTTGCTCTATTCACGGTTCGCTCTACTCCACTTTGAAATCCGTGAGCGACAACCGCTCGTCAATTTTCTCGTTCTTAACTCGAAACTCGATATCGTATTCGCCCGCACTCGGCAGGTTCACATCGGCGACGTAGATACCCGTCACTTTGCCGACGCGCGCTTTCGTCTCTAGGACCTGCGCGCCGCTTTTCGCGCGAGTTGTCAGCGTCACGTCTGCTTTTTCAATTGGCGTACCGTCGGTTAAGTCACTCAGATGAATCAAGAACTGACTCGGCTTGCCCGCCTTCAACGGTTCGTACTCGAAGAAGTTCTCAATGCGGTTCGTAAATTCCGTGCGCGCAATCGCTTCCTCTTCTTCCGCTTCCGTGTCTGCCTTTTGACTTGTGCTGCATCCGGCAATACCGAGTGAAGCGAAGACCATAACGAACACTAATGTGAAACGACAGGCGGTAGTTTTTATAAATGGGAAGTGAGCATCTTGGAGCATGGATCGCTATGTTCCTCTAGCTGATAAGTTGGATAATGGATTCCGCCGCCGCGTGTACTGTGAGCGGCATGAGTAATGAGAGCAATGTGAGCGTAAGAGCGAAGATGAACGCGACGGCGAATGCCACACGCACCGGCGGCTGCGACAAACGCACGCCGTGCGCCTGCGTGAGCGAAGAGTCGGCGAAAGCAAGCAGACGATGGACGCGCCGCTCGAAGCTGCGCGTGTCAGCGGCTATGAAGCCTGATACACCGGAAGCCGTGACAACTGGCGAGAACGAGGGGGACGCTGGAGATAACCGTCGCACTTTAACGAGCGCGGAGGCTACCTCCAGCGGCGACGAAGTGTATGCGACAGCCACTTCATCACAAATCAACTCGACTTGTTCGTTGCGCCACAATAGGACAAGTCGCATGAGCGGAAAGACAAGCGAGAGGCGACTACAAATTGCAAGCACGAGCTTTACGAGATTATCTCTTCTGGCATGGTGCGCCGCTTCGTGTTCAAGAACGCCCGAGAGTTCCTCGGCGGTAAGCGTGTTGAGCAGCCCCGACGAGAGCAAGAGTTTCGAGCGCATGAAACCCCATACGAACGAGAGCGGGTAGTCGCTCATCACGAGTCCGACATCGAGTTGGTGTTGTGCTGCGATGCTCTCGACGAGTCGCACCTTTTCGACGGGCGGTGGCTGCGCGTGCATCTCCAAGCGCTTGATAATGCCGCCGATGCGCGCGTGAGCACTTACGCTTGACCACAGAGCGAAAGCAGAAGCGAAAACCACAAAGAGTAGAGTCGCGTATGCGAGCGTCGGCTCGACCTGCGCGGTGAAGAGTCCGAGCAGGTGCAATTCGTGATGCGTCGTATGAGCCGAGTCGAAAGCGGCGTGACCAAGCCATGCTTCCGGCAGGAGCGAAGCCACAACCAACCACAGGGCGGCGAGCGGCGGCGCGACGAGAACAAACGAATAAAGGCGTGAGAGTGTTTCGGGGTGCGGTTGCCACAATCCGCGCAGCACAGCGACGCGCGCCGCCCACGCGACTAAGAAGCCGCCGAGTGCGAAGAGCGTGCCGAACAACACGAAGTTTTCGATGATTAAAATGAACACTTCTCGATATACCGATTCCCGATTTCTAACTACTTCTCTTTTTGCTGACGCCGCTTCTCTAGAATCATCGCTTCGAGCCGGTCAAGCGTACTCGCATCTTCACTGACAAGTTCGACAAACGCGGAAAGAGCCGGTTCGGTGAACTGTTGGAGAAGCGCGCCCAAGACTTCCTGCGCGACGCCGCGTTCAAATTCTTCGCGCGTGTAACGCGGCGCATAGACGAAGGCTTTACCCTGCTTCTCGCGCGTCAAATAACCTTTGCGGTGCATCCGGTCTAAGGTCGTCAGCACCGTCGTATGCGCTATTTCACGTTTGCGTTGCAGCCGCTCCTCAACTTCCGAAACAGTTTGATGCGGTTCACGCCACAGCGACTCCATCACCGCCGTCTCCAACTCGCCGAGTACGTGCGCCGCGCCGCGCGCTTCCGGCTTGAAGCCGCGCAATATAATTTTCGGATTAATTCGTTTCATAAACATTCCCTTCCTTGCACATCGCGGGAGAGGTGTATTTTCTACTTCATCCGCTTGATGCTTCGGTACTCGCCGGTGGTTTTGACGGTGACGGTCACATCGCCTCCGGTGCGATTGCGCCAAAACCAACCGTGGCTGCCGTCAAACGCAGCAGTCAACTCCCCGGCATCGCGCTCTGACTGTGTACCCTTTTTGTAGCTGATGAAAGCATTGTTTGCTCCCTCGCCGTGCAGGTCGTGGTTAACAGCACCGCCAGCCGTTGACCATTCGTAAGTGGCTTTTTCGCCTTTCGACATTTCCAATTTAACCTCGTTACCTTCACCCGGCTTCAGCGTGACGCTCATCTCATCCGTCTTTACATCGGGTTTGGTTTCCGTCGCAGTCTGCGCCGGTTGAGTCGCAACATTCTGTGTTGCCTGCGCCGGGGGTTGCGGAGAAGTATTCCCCGTTTGCACAGAAGCACGCTGTGAAGCGTTGGCAGCATTATCGCTTTGGGCTTCAGTGGCGAGCGTCCGTTTGATTTCACCCATCTGCGTTAGCCCAAGTACGCGACCGATGCCAATCGGGTCAATGCCGTATTCGGACGGCAGGACAACCGTGACGAGAAGCACAACGGCAATGATGATGGCAATGATGGTCGAACGCAGCAGTTGCTGGCTGCTAGGCAATTCGGCGCGGGTCGGAAAGTCGGTGTTATACATAAGTTCTCTCTGAATTTAGCTCACGAAATAGCCGGTGAGTTGATAGCCGATGAGCATGAACCCGGCAGTCATGACGGCGATATTAACCGTGTAAGCGTGACGCAGGAAGCTGTCGGTACGACGCCAGTAACCCATCACAATCAGAATGGCGGCGAGTGCCAGTAACTGACCTATCTCAACGCCGACGTTGAAAGCGAGCATATTGGCTAGTAAGCCGTCTCGTGAGATTTCGTACTCCTGAATCTTCGTCGCCAAACCAAACCCGTGGAAGAGTCCGAAAACCAGCGTCGCCACTTTGGTGTTCGGCTGCACGCCGAACCAGCGTTGGAAAGCACCAATGTTATCGAGTGCTTTGTACACCACAGACAAACCGATGATCGCGTCAATCAGGTAGCCGTTGATGTTAGTGCCGAAATAGACGCCCAGCAGCATCGTCGTCGAATGACCGAGCGCAAACAAGCTGACGTACATGCCGATATGCTTGAGTTTATAAAGAAAGAAGATGACCCCGAACAGGAACAGGATATGGTCATACCCGGTGAACATATGTTTGGCACCGAGATAAATGAATGGCAGTAAATTCACGCCACTGATTTCCTGAATGTAGCCTTTATCGCCTTCGGCAACGCCATGCGCGTGCGCTGTCGCGCCAAGTAGAAAAAAGATTAACAGTCCAGCGAACGCCGACCAGACCGGATACCGTCGTGGCAAACACGACCAGCGCCGACTCAGTGAAAGCGGTAGATGCATAATAATTTCCGGTAATTCGTGAACGAGTGACCGCTGTAGCAGCACAAACATCAAAAGAGCGCAGAGTATAAAAGCACCCGACAACTACTGTCAATAGTCGCAAGCGTACACAAGGCTGTACAATAAGATTATGGTATCCGCTCTCGCCGCGCTTTTTCTGTGGAGTTTCCTTGCCGCGACCGTGCTGCCGCTCGGCTCTGAAGTTCCGCTCGCCGTGTACGTGCGGAGCTATGACCAGATCGCGCTTCCTGTGATCGTTGCTACTGTCGGCAACTATCTTGGCTCCTGCACGACGTACTATCTGGCGCGGCGTGCGGCTGGAGCGTTCGGTAAGACTCAAGCATTGCGGGAAAGCGACTCGCGGGCGGCGCGGCTCATCCGTCGCTTCGGGCAACCGGCATTGCTGCTGTCATGGGTGCCCATCATCGGCGATGCGATAGTCGCGCTCGCCGGAGGTCTCAAGATGCCGTTCATGGGTTTCTCGATATGGACGGCACTCGGCAAGTTACTGCGCTACAGCGCGGTGGCGTGGGCAGTTGCCGCCGCGACGTAGCGAGAGCGCGGAGATGCGATGAATTATTTCGCACCCTGATTCATCTTCATCCCGCCATTCCCCTTGCTAAACTTATTTAGTGCTGCGCGGAAGCCTTGCGCTAAGGTGGTTACCGTGCGCGTCAGTACGCTATACAAACAGGAAAAGCAGCGCGTTGTAATTCTTCGCGACAAGAAACAGCGCGACCACAATCACAAATAAAGCGAAACCTTTCTTTAACTTATCCGCCGCGACGCGATGCGAAAGAGCGGTTCCGGCGAGCGTGCCTGCCACTGCGAGGATTGTGACGAGTAACGCCAGTTTCAGGTCAAAGCCGCCGTAACGCAGGTGTCCGACTAAGCCTGCCGCGCAGTTGATAGCAATCACTAAGAGCGACGTGCCGATTGATTCTTTCATCGTCAGCCCGCCGAACAGCACGAGCGCAGGGACGACGAGAAAACCGCCGCCGACGCCTAGGAATCCGGTCAGCACGCCGACGACAAAACCTGCGAGCAATGCCTTAACGGTGCTACGCTGGTGACGACTTTCGCCATCGTCCGCTTGCTTGCGCGTCAGCATCAGCGTCGCAATCACGAGCATCAACAGGGCGAACGACAACAGCAGCGCGGCGGGCGTGACCATGTGAGTCAACGGCGAACCGAGCAACGCCCCGGCGATCCCTGCCGCGCCGAAAGTTACGCCGGTTTTCACATCCACCGCACCGCGCCGATGATGAAGTCCCGCGCCGACCAGACTCGTCGCGCCGACGACCGCGAGTGACATCGCGACCGCCTGATGCACATCAACGCCGATGACATAGACGAGTACGGGGACAGTGATAATCGAGCCGCCGCCGCCGATAAGTCCGAGCGACAATCCGATTGCCGCGCTTAACAACAACCCCACCAGAAGATTTACATCCACACAAAACTCTTTCTATTGCGACGCGCCACCTATTGCGACGCATCGTCCCGCACTACTGGTTTCGCTTTTTGCGTTTGCTCCGGTCGAGACTCGACGCGGCAAGATTTAGCCATTCAGGTCGGCACGCCGAAGCGCGGCAGCACCCACCGCATCAACACTACATAAGCCACGATGATCAGTACCGGCAGCATCCATCCGTCCATTTGTTTAATCCTCATTTGTATTTCTCGTTAATGGTTTTTGTTTCTCATCAAGCACGACGCCGCGACGCTGACGGCGCGTTAGCAAAAACGCCAGCTTGCATCGCCAGACGGTCGCGCAAACTGGAGCAGACCACGTCGCAGAGTTCAAACACGGTCTCGTCGGCGATAGAGCAATAGACGGTGTTGCCTTCCTGCCGCCGCTTCACGAGTCCGGCGTCTTGCAGCATCTTGAGGTGCTTGCTGATGTTCGGCTGGCTCGCTTCAACCGCTGCGGCGATCTCCGTCACGCTTAACTCGCCGTCCGAGAGGGCAATCAACATCCGCAGGCGCAGTGGTTCGGCGAGTACCTTGAAGCGCGCTGCGATCAACTCCAACGCGGCGGGCGTCAGCATCTGTTTCTTAACTTTGTTCATCATTCTCTCCATTGCTTGACAACATAACTAACTAGAAATATAGTTAATCAACGACATGATTATACTCTCAGGTCTCACCACTGGCAAGTTCTCTTTCAAGGGTCAAACATCTATGGCTTTTGCACTCCACAAATGCGTATCAAAAACTTTAACTAAGTCGCTGTTTCTCTTAGCTTCCGTCTCCGTGCTGTGCTTTGTCCCGAT
This sequence comes from Pyrinomonadaceae bacterium, assembly GCA_041743485.1. Taxonomy (GTDB): domain Bacteria; phylum Acidobacteriota; class Blastocatellia; order Pyrinomonadales; family Pyrinomonadaceae; genus JANDLT01. The sequence goes on along the minus strand of JBGTMR010000125.1, from coordinate 8,315 downwards.
TGACGCGGCGGCGCAAGGACGGCGACAGCAAGCGCGCCGTCTTCAATCCAACGCGCGTGAAGTGATTATCCTGCATATGGCGGACACGCACGCCGCGCTCGACGTGCATCCCGAAATCTTTCTTGATGCCGAAGGCAAACCGGTGTTTCGATTGGCGGGCGGCTACCCGCTGCTCGCCGCCGCGATTAAAGCGGAGCGGGCGCGGCGACCCGGCAAGACGATGCTCGTCAATGTCGGCGACACGATTCACGGTTCGGCGATAGCCGAGTGGACGCAGGGCGCGGCGATTGTGCCAATTGTCAATCAATTAGGGATTGACGCTTTCGTGCCGGGCAACTGGGAGTATGCCTACGGTACTGAAACCTTCCGGCAGCGGATGCGGGAACTGAACCATCCGGTCGTAGCGATCAACCTCTTCGACGCGAAGACGGGCGCGCGGATGTTTCCGGCGTCACACGTCAAAAGCGTGAACGGCGTGCGCGTCGGTGTCGTCGGCGTGACTTCGGTAATCGTGGATAAGAGTATGGCTCCCGATTTCTCTAAAGGGTTGCGCTTCACCTTCAAAGAGGATGTGCAGGCGGAAGTGGATCGCCTGCGGCGCGAAGGCGTCGAGGTCGTGCTGCTCGCCACCGAACTCGGACTCGCGCAGGAGACACGACTCGCAGGCGAAATCAAAGACGTTGATTTCATCCTCGGCGGACACACCCATGAGCGCACCGCGCAACCCGTTATCGAAGGCGGCACACCCGTCATCCAGTCCGGTTCGGAAGGCTCGTTTCTGTCGCGCGTCACGTTTCGTGTGCGTGGTGGGCGCGTCATTGGATACGAACATAAACTGCTCGAAGTGACTCCCGAACGCTACCGACCCGACCCGCAAGTGCAACGCTTGGTCGCCAAGATTCGCCGTCCGTTCAGCCAGCGACTGGATGCGATAGTCGGAAACACGGAGACCGACTTGTTTCGCAAAGGCGTACTCGAAAGCTCTATGGACAACTTGATGGCAGATGCGGTGCGCGAGGCGACGGGCGCGGACATCGGCATGGCGAACGGCTTCCGCTTCTCTTATCCGGTTCCGGCTGGCGCGATCACCGAAGAATCGCTCTTCAACATCTTTCCGATGGCGGCGCAAATCAAACTTGGCGTACTGACCGGCAAACAACTTCGGGAGTTTTGGGAAGAGAGTTTAGAGCAGGTCTTTGCCGGTGACGCCTACGGACAGCGCGGCGGGTGGGGCGCGCGACCGAGCGGCATGACGGTGCGCGTTCGTCTCGGCGTGCCGAGGGGCGAGCGCGTGGTGTGGATGAAAGTAGGCAATCAACCTGTGCAGGACAATAAACGCTACACCGTGGCATCGTGCGACCGCCCCGGCGATCCGGCGGAAGCTCTCTGCCGGTTCACCGGCGCATCTGACACGCGCGTGCTGTCGCTCACCGTGCATGACGCGATGCGAGCTTACTTGCGACGACACAAGACCGTGCGTCCGGTGGTTGAAGGGCGCGTGTCGGCGGAAGACGCGCAGGGCAGAGTGTGGAGCCAGTACGAGTTGGGCAAAGGGGCTGCGGCGACGCGGCGGGCAGTCGGAGACGGCGCGGAGCATAAGAAATGATGATTTGTAATAAGGAGCGTGTGCTACTTCGGTTTGTCTCAAGTGTGATGGTCGCTATCGTCCTCAGCGGTGTTTGTTTCCCGGTGACTGAAGCGTTCGGGCAAGGTGCGCGAACAAGCGGGGCGAAGAACTCGAAACCTTTAGCCGAGTTGACGCTGCCGGATTTGAACGGCGCAAAATGGCGGTTAAGCGAGCAGCGCGGCAAGGTGGTGCTTATAAACTTCTGGGCAACATGGTGTCCGCCGTGCCGTGAAGAGACTCCCGTGCTGATTAGCCTCGCTAAAGATTTCAGAGCGCGGGGATTATCCGTCGCGGGCATCGCGCTCGATCAGGAAGGCGCGATTGTCGTCAAGGAGTTTGTCGCGGAATACAAGATTCCGTATCCCGTGCTGTTGCCGGTTCCCGGTTCCGCGCTCTCCCGGATTCAACCCGTGCCGACGACGCTGCTGATAGATCGTCAAGGGCGTTTGGCAAAGAAATACGTCGGCGCGATTGAGGAAATAATTTTACGAGAGGACATCGAAAAACTGCTCGCGCCTGTTGTTAGAAAACGCCCGACACGGGTCGGCGCAAGAAAGTGAAGCTAACGACTGTGAAAGCTAACGACAGTGATTGGTGAAATATGCCGAAAGCAGAAGGAAGGTTTTGAAATGAATTTCATCGTCAAGCGCAGGGTTAATTACATAATGCGAATCGGAAAGAAGCACACGAAGTTTTGGTCTGCACTCATCACTTTGTTAATCGGCGTAAGCCTGTTCACAAGCTTTGTTTCAGCCGCAAAGATTTACATGCAAGCGAACAGCACTTCTCCGAACACACACCGCGTCACGATTCTGCACACCAACGACATCCACGGACATCTCGAATCGTGGCAGGGTTGGGACGGCGAGTTGGCGGGCAAAACCGTCGGTGGACTTGACCGCCTTGCGGCGCATGTTAGCGAGGTTCGCACAGCAGTCGGCAAAGACTGTGTACTGCTTTTGGACGCGGGCGACACCATCGGCGACACGGGTGTCGCCGCCGAGACGGAAGGTCGTGCCGTCATCGAAACCATGAACTCTATCGGCTACGACGCGATGGTGATCGGCAATCACGAACCTGACTTCACCGCCGGGAAGCTGCGTGCGCGTATCGCGGAAGCGCGCTTTCCCGTTCTCGCCGCGAACATCGTCAATCGTTCTTCCGACAAACTCTTCACCAAGCCTTACATCATTCGTGAAACGGGCGGCGTGAAAGTCGGCATACTCGGACTCGCTTACCCGAACACGCCGCTTACTTCCGTCAAAAAGAACGTCGAGAATCTTCGTTTTCGTGAAGCGGTCGAGACGGCGCGCGAGTATGTACCGAAGATGCGACGCGAAGGGGCGGAAATCATCGTCGCGCTCACGCATCTCGGACTCGGCGCGGACAAAGGATTGGCTCAAAGGGTTTCCGGCATAGATGTCATTATCGGCGGTCACAGCCATAACCGGATGAAAGACGCGCTCAAGGTGGGCAGCACGCTCATCGTCCAAGCGGGCGCACACGGCTCCGATCTCGGACGGCTTGATTTGACCGTCGAACAGGGTCGCATCACGTCACACCGTCGCACACTGATTCCCATCATAGACGGCGAATCCGAGCCTGCCGTCGCTGGCGTAATCCAACAACAGAGCGCGCCGCACGAATCGGCGATGAACGAGCGCGTCGGTCGCGCGTCGAACCTCATCGCACGCGCTCATACCATCGCCAATCAGGAGCCGGAGACACGCGACGGCGAATCACCCGCAGACTCTTTGTTCGCCGACGCCATCCGCGAGACGACTAAGACTGAAATTGCATTCTTACCCGGAGTCGGCTACGGCGTGGCGATTCAACCCGGCGACATCACGGCAGCCGAACTACGCAATCTCATTCCGCACGACTCCGCCGTCTGGACGATGCAGATTACCGGCGCACAGATTCGTACCGTGCTTGAGCAATCAATCGAGAACTTCACGACGAAAGACACGCGAAAGAAAGTCGGCGGGATGATTCAAGTCTCCGGCTTGCGGTTCAGCTTTGACCCGAACGCGCGCAATGGTCGCCGCGTGCGCGACATCACCGTTGGTAATCAGCCGCTTGCTTCGCGTCGTCGCTATGCGGTCGCCGTCAACGCGCTGCTCGCCGAAGGCGGACACAACTACCAAGACTTTGTGCGCGGAACAGACAGACGCGAGATGGGCAAGCAGTACGAGATAGTTAGAGGGTGGATGACGCAACGCGGCGAAGTTTCCGCGCCGCCCACGGGTCGCATCACCAAGTTGGCGGAGAAGCGTAAGTAAATCACTGAATGGAAATATGGTTATGAACAACGCCACGAAGAAGTTGACGCTCATTCAGCAGAACGACACGCACGCGCATTTAGAGTTGCACCCGGAACTTTTCTGGCGTAACGGGCGAGCCGAGTATCGTCGCACGGGTGGTCACGCCCGCGCCGCGACCATCGTTAAAGAAATCTTGAAAGAGACGGACGGTGCGAGCGTCTTTGTTGATTGCGGCGACACGATTCACGGCACCGCTCCGGCACAATGGACGAAGGGCGCGTGCGTCGTGCCAATCATCAATCAAATGGGAATCGAAGTGATGACGCCGGGCAACTGGGAGTACGGCTTCGGTCCCGAAGTGTTGCGCCAGCGTGTCAGTGAGATGAATTTCCCGGTCATCGCCTGTAACGCCGAACGCGCCGAGACGGGCGAGCGCGAATTTACGCCGTCCATCGTTAAAGAGGTTGGCGGGTTGCGAGTCGGCTTCATCGGGCTGACTTCGCCGATTGTCACGCAGACGATGCCGAAGAAATTCGGTGAAGGGCTGCGTATCAGCGACGGCACGGACACACTGCCGCGCTGCATCGCCGAACTACGGCGCGAAGAACATGTTGATCTCATCGTGGTCGTTTCGCACATAGGTTTTCCGCAGGAAGTCAAAATCGCCAAAGAGATTGAAGGCATTGACGTGCTGCTCAGCAGTCACACGCACAACCGTCTCGCCACACCCGTCCGCGTCGGCAAGACGCTTTTGATTCAGTCCGGCTTCGACGGCTCATTCCTCGGTCGGCTCGATGTAGAGGTGTGGGATGGTCACGTCTGCGATTTCAAACATGAATTGATTGAACTCAAAGAAGAGATTGAACCGGACGCGGAAGTCGAATCGCTCATCAACGAACAACTTGCGCCGTTTCGTGAACGATTGAATGAAGTTGTCGGGCAGACCGTGACCGCGCTTCACCGCATGACAGTTTTAGAAGCACCGATGGATAACCTCATCACGGATGCTTACCTCGACTTAACAGGTGCTGATGTCGCCTTCTCGCACGGCTGGCGTTACGGCTCACCCGTTATGCCGGGCGATGTCACGGTCGGTGATCTGTGGCAGATGATTCCGACCGACCCGGAAGTCTTCACCGTCGAGATGACCGGCAGGCAGATCAGGCAGAAATTGGAAGAGAGTTTGGAGAGCGTTTATTCGTCCGACCCGTTCAAACAGAGGGGCGGCTATGTGATTCGCGTATCCGGCTTGAATGCCGTCGTGCGCCTTAACAACCCGAAGGGCACGCGCGTCGAGCATTTAGACATCGCGGGTCAAGCGTTCGATCCCGACCGTCGTTATAAGGTCGCGGGTGCGGGCGAACAAGACATGAAAGACGCAGGTGACAAACATAAGACGGGGACGCACGCGATTGATGCGCTGCGTCTGTATTTCAAAAAACACTCGCCAGTCAATGCAGATTTGACTCACGCGAAATTCGTCGCTGTGTAGCGACTCACAATTACAAACTTAAAAAGGGAAAGAAACAATGGAAGGCAAAAGAATCAACGACGAAATCACCGTGACCGGTCAGGTCACACCGGAGCAACTGAAACAAGCGGCGCAGGAAGGTTTCAAGTCGGTGCTTAACTTGCGCGCGTCCGGCGAAGAAGGCTTCATGCCGGATGAACAGAAACAGGCGAAAGCGGCTGGACTCACCTACGTCAACATTCCTGTCAAGAAAGAAGAGATTAGCGATGAACTTACTTCGCAAGTTTTGAAGGAGATTGACGAACTGCCGAAGCCCGCGCTGGTGCATTGCGCTTCGGGGATGCGCGCCGGTGCGATGGCGTTTATGCATCTGGCGACGCGCGCTGGGATGACGGCGGAAGAGGCGATGGGGAAAGCACAGGAGGTCGGCTTCGATTGCAGTAGCGAGCCGCAACTGAAAGAGTTTTTCGAGCAGTACGTTGACGCTCACTCCAAGCAATCGCAACAGGCAAGCGGAAGCTGAAAGATGTCTGACAGAATGCGAAAGTTAGATAAAGTCTTGAAACCGCTCGGCGCACTCGCCGTCATCGGCGTGTTGTTTTTGGCGTTCGCGCCGGAATCAATCTGGCATGGCGGCGGGGTTGCGCCCGCAACTGAGCGCAAAGCGTTCGGTGACTTTGTTTCACAGGATTTGAACGGCGCGACGTGGAGTTTGAGTCAACAGCAAGGCAGAGTCGTCGTCGTTAATTACTGGGCGACATGGTGTCCGCCGTGCCGCGCCGAAACACCCGCGCTCGTCCGCGTGGCGAACGAATACAAAGCACGCGGTCTGGAAATCGTCGGCATCTCGCTTGATGAGGACGGCGAGGAAGTGGTACGCGACTTCGTGCGTGAATACGGAGTGCCGTACCCGATTTTGATAAGCCGTGAGCGCGCTAACATGACGATGATCCCGCGCACGATTCCCGTGACGATTCTCGTTGACCGGCAGGGGCGCATCGCCAAGCGTTACGAAGGCGCGGTATCCGAGTCAACGCTCAGACGAGATGTCGAAGAGTTATTAGCCGAAAAGTGAACGCGAGCTAACTTGAAGATGAAGGTAAACACAACTTAAAAGCGGTAAGAGAGGTAACGAAGATGGCACTCATACTCGAACAGTTCAACTCGGAAGGATTGGCGCAGCTGTCTTACATCGTCGGCGACGATAAGGCGGGTGTCGCCGCTGTGATTGACCCGCGCCGCGACGTGGGAATTTATCTCGACCGCGCACGCGAGTTAGGCGTGCAGATCACACACACGATTGAAACGCACATCCACGCCGATTTCGTTTCCGGTACAAGAGAACTGCACGCGAAAACGGGCGCGCAGATTCACGGCGGCAAAAGCGCGGATTACAAATTCGACATCAACCAACTCAGCGACGGTGACGAAATCGAACTTGGCAACGTCACGCTCCGCGCGATGCACACGCCCGGTCACACGCCGGAACACATCGCGCTCTTGATTCACGATAAGAAGCAGGGCGCGGAGCCGTTCGGCATTTTCACCGGAGACTTGCTCTTCAATCTGGATGTCGGCAGACCAGACCTGTTAGGCAAGGGCAGCGAGCAGGAGTTAGCGAAGCAGCTTTACCACACGCTGTTTGAAAAGATTTTGCCTTTGGGCGACCGCATCGAAGTGTATCCGTGTCACGGCGCGGGTTCGGCGTGCGGTAAATCCATTGGCGACCGAAGACAAACCACCATCGGCAACGAAAAGATTTACAGTCAGACTTTCAAGGAGCGTTCAGAAGGCGAATTCGTCGAATGGATTTTGGGTGGGATGCCGGAGCCGCCGCGTTTCTACGCACGGTTGAAAAAGGTGAACGCAAACGACGCGAAGATTATCGGCGACGTTCCCGCGCTCGCGCCGCTCACACCGCCGGAGTTTCAGGAAGCGATGAAAGATAAGAACGCGATTGTAGTTGATGCGCGTTCTATTCTGGCGTTCGCGGGCGGGCATATTCCGAACGCTCTCAACATCGCGCTCCGCGACGAGTTTCCGAACTGGGCGGGCTGGATGCTCGAACCCGAACAGAAAATATTGCTTGTGGTGGAAAGCACGCGGGACATTGAAATTGCAGCCGCGCACCTGTTCCGCATCGGCTACGACAATGTTGCCGGATACTTGCACGAAGGCATGACGAGCTGGCAGAACGCCGCCCTGCCGCTTGACACGCTCGGCATCTGGACGGTGCAAGAACTCAACGAACACAAAGCCGACGCAGACCTGACGGTGCTAGACGTGCGCGGCGACGATGAGTGGAAGCAGGGTCATGTGCCGGGGGCGCGTCACATCTACGTCCCGCACCTGACAGAGCATCTCGGCGAGTTAGACAAAGCGAAGACAGTGGTGACTTACTGCGGCAGCGGCTACCGTGCATCAATCGCCGCCAGCACCTTGCGGCGCAACGGCTTCGAGCATGTCATCAACATTCCGGGTTCGTGGAACGCTTGGACGAAAGCCAGGTTGCCGGTTGAAAAACCAGCGGAACCGAAGTCGGGCGGAGCGACGGCGGCAGCGGGCGAGAAGCAATAAGCCGTTCTTGACGGAAGACGTGAAAACCACGAACAGAAAGTGTGAACCGATGAAACATCTATCTCGAAACAACAACCCGACTTCGCGCCGATTCTCATTTGTATTGCTGGCGTGCTTGGTGGTGTTAACGGCAAATACAAATTACGGACAAAGGAGTTCCGCGCGTTCACGGAAACAAGGGTCTCCCGCCGTGCGCGCTGACATGCTTGTTTCGACCCCACTGGCTGGCGAATCATCTCGACGATGAGCGTGTCGTCATTTTGCACATCGCCAACGAGCGCGCGCACTACGACGCGGGGCACATTCCCGGCGCACGCTTCGTTTTGTGGCGCGAGATAACGGCGACGCGCGACGGTGTGCCGAATGAGCTTCCGCC
>JBGTMR010000124.1:0-10985 GCA_041743485.1 Pyrinomonadaceae bacterium | reverse complement strand
ACGCCACATCGCGGTCAATCTTCTGAAAAGAGAGAAGACGGCAAAGGTGGGAGTGAAGATCAAACGCAACAAAGCCGGTTGGGACACCAACTATCTGCTCAAAGTTCTAACGGGCTAACAACTTATAATGCGTTCGCCCTGAGCCTTGTCATAATCCGAATCTTGGTGTGCGCGGCATATAGTAATATGCTCGGCTCTGACATCGGTTAAAGCTCCGAGATCGCGCATTCCAGATGAGGCATCCCACAAGAAGGCATGGGTTCTGACTAAATCAGTTGTGGAAGACGTGGAAAGGGCGGCTATCGGATCGTCTCCAAAGATAGGCGGGTCATTCGGTGGCGGCGGGTCAACAATGACTCTAGTCCACCCAACAACTTGACCGTTATCGTTAATATCTCTTGCACAGCTTCCCCGTCCGCTCAACACTCCAAGGTCAATTACCTTGTATCGTTGTTGTGCTGATACGGCGAAAGAAGGCAGTAGCAGTAAAAGGGCGATGAAAAATACATTTATGGCGCGCGAGGTGAATTTGCTCATATTCGGTTTAGTGAAATTCTCGGTAGAAATCGGTAGGCGAAAGTTGAAGACGTGCGGATACTAAAGACAGGAACAACGAATGTCAATTTTTTTTTCGCCAATGCTGGGTTACTATTAAAGCCGAATGTAAAACTGTTTTGAGTATCTTCAAAAAGTCATGTCAACCGAAACACCTTTAGAAACGAAAGCTTTAGACCTCAAGAAAACCGTCAACCTGCCGAAGACCGACTTCGCGCAGAAAGCCAATCTCGCGCAGAGCGAACCGGCGCGGCTTAAATCATGGACGGCGACGAATCTGTACTCGCGCATACGCGAAGCGCGGCGCGGGGCGCGTAAGTTCATACTCCACGACGGACCGCCTTATGCCAATTCCGATATTCACATCGGCACGGCGGTCAATAAAATCCTGAAAGACATCGTGGTCAAATCGCGTTCGATGATGGGCTTCGACGCGCCTTACGTTCCCGGTTACGATTGCCACGGGTTGCCGATTGAGCAGCACGTTGAGAAGGCTCTCGATAAGAAAGGCAAAAACAAAAACGACTTGCCGACGGTTAGCTTCCGGCGCGCGTGTCGTGAACATGCGGGCGAAGCTTTGAAGCGTCAGACACGCGACTTCGAGCGTCTCGGCGTACTCGGTACATGGAACGAGCCATACACCACGATGTCAAATTCTTATGAAGCCGAAACCGCGCGCCTGTTTGGGCGGTTCGTCGAACGCGGCTTTGTGTATGAGGGCGAGCGTCCGGTGTATTGGTGCATACACGACCAGACCGCGCTGGCGGAAGCGGAAGTCGAATACCGCGAACACACTTCGCCGTCGGTGTATGTCAAGTTTCCGCTTGTCACCGACGCGGCGAGCATTGATGCGCGTCTCGCGGGGCGCAGTGTGTTTTTCCTGATTTGGACGACGACGCCTTGGACGCTTCCGGCTAACTTAGGTATCGCGGTCAATCCGGTTTTCGAGTATGCCGCGCTTGAGAACAAAGCGAACGGAGAGGTTTATATCGTCGCGTCGGAACTCGTCGAAGCCGTCGCGGAGAAGTGCGGTTTAACCGACACGGAAGTCATCGCGCGCTTTCCCGGCACACGTCTCGACCGCCTCGAATGTCGTCATGCATGGCTTGAGCGCGAATCGCTCGTGATGCTCGGCGACCATGTAACTTTAGGCGGTGAAGCCGACGGCGAAACGGAACTCGATGTCAGACAAGCACGCGATAAGAAGCAGACGGGCAAAGCCGGAACGGGCTGCGTTCATACCGCGCCCGGTCACGGTCACGACGACTTCATCATCGGCAAAGCTTATGGATTGCCCGTGTATTGCCCTGTGGATAATGCCGGACGCTTCGTGAAGGATGTCGAACACTTCGCCGGACTGCGCGTGTTTGAAGCCAATCCTTCAATCGTCGAATTTTTGCGCGAACAGGGTTCACTGCTTTTCGCGGAAGATTATCGCCACCGTTACCCGCATTGCTGGCGATGCAAAAACGCGGTCATCTTTCGCGCCACGCCGCAATGGTTCATCTCGCTTGATGCCGTCGCGCAAGACCACGCCGACGAACACCACGACGAACGCGACGAAGACGGGCGACCTATCGCCAACTTCACCGACAACGAAACGGATGCGCCGACGACCCTGCGCGGCGGTGCGGTGCGGGCGGTCGAGCGTGTGAAATGGATTCCCGCGTGGGGACGCGAACGTATGCGGAATATGCTTTCGGGGCGACCCGATTGGTGCGTTTCGCGGCAGCGCGCGTGGGGCGTGCCGATTCCCGTTTTCTATTGTCAAGGATGTGACCAAGCGACGGCGGACGCGAAAGTTATCTACCACGTCGCGGACGTTTTCGAGCGCGAAACGAGCGATGCGTGGTATGTGCGCGAAGCCGTTGATTTGATGCCGGAAAATTTCGCGTGCGCGAATTGCGGCGAGCGTGAGTTTAGAAAAGGCACGGATATTTTAGATGTGTGGTTTGATTCCGGTTCGTCGTGCGTCGCGGTTCTCGAACGATACAAGAACAGTGAACCGGACGGCGGTGGTCTGCGCTTCCCCGCCGATGTCTATCTCGAAGGCGGCGACCAGTATCGCGGGTGGTTCAACTCGTCTCTGATGATTGCACTCGCGGCGCATTCCGTCGCGCCTTACAAAACCGTTTTGACGCACGGTTGGGTGGTGGACGGGGCGGGCAAAGCGATGCACAAATCAACGGGCAACGCCGTTTCGCCGAACGACGTGATAAAGGAATCGGGGGCGGAAATCCTGCGCCTGTGGACGACTTCATCCGACTATCACGAAGACATGCGATGCTCGAAGGAAATCTTGCAGCGCGTCACGGATGCTTACCGCAAAATACGAAACACGGCGCGCTTCGCTCTCGGCAATCTCGATGGCTTCGATGCGGCGCGTGACGCCATGCCGTATAACGAGATGCTGGCGATGGATAAGTGGGCATTGGGCGAACTCGATAAAGTCATAGAGCGCACCCGCGAAGCTTATGAGCGATACGAGTTTCACATCGTCTATCAAACGCTTTACCAATTCTGCACCGTCACGCTTTCGGCGCGTTACTTCGACATCGTGAAAGACCGTCTTTACACGTTCGCGCCGAAGTCGCACGCCCGACGTTCGGCGCAAATCGCTTTGTATAAAATCGTTGACGCGCTGGCAAAACTAATCGCTCCCGTTCTCGTCTTCACGGCGGAAGAAATATGGGAGAACATGCCGCAAACATCCGGTGAACGCGAACACGGTAAAGCGCAAGATTCGATTCATCTGACCGAGTTTCCACGATTACTCGACGCGACGCCCGAACGTCTCGCGGAAGGCGACGCGCTCGCGGCGGAGTTTGCGCGATTGTTTGAAATTCGTGATGCGGTACTCGCGCAACTCGAACTCGCACGCGATGAGAAACGCATCGGAAGTTCCTTAGAAGCCCGCGTGATATTGCGTGGGGGCGGGGCGGCGATGAGTTTGCTCACATCTCACGCCGAAGATTTGCGTTACCTGTTCATCGTTTCGCAAGTTGCGCTTGAACAATCGGGCGACGACAAATTACAAGTCGTCGTCGAACGCGCGGACGGCATCAAATGCGAACGATGCTGGAACTATTCAACGCATGTCGGCGAGTTTCCGAAATATCCGACGGTGTGCGAACGGTGCGCGGCGGCGTTGGATGAAATGGAGTTAAACGCATGAGCGATAACAACGGCAACAATAACGGTGACGGCAACGATGATGACAGAGATGCATGGCGGCAACGGCAGATGGATTTCATTCTTGAGAGCCAAGCCCGACTCGCCACCAAGTTTGAGGAGCGCGACGAAAGAAACGAGCGTTTGCATCAAAAGGCGATGCGGCGACTTGACCGCTTGGAACGTCTCGCCGTGCTGTTTGTCAGAGCCGGACGGCGTGAACGCCGCGAGTGGCGCGAACGTCACAACGCCCTCATCCATGCCCAGATGGAAACCGAAACTATCATCCAACGCAACCGCGAGGAAACGACGGTGGTGGAGGCTGCCGCCAAACAGCGAGCCGCAGAAATAGAAGCCAAAATCCTACGCAACCGCGAGGAAGCGGAAGCTGCCGCTCAACGCAGCCGCGAAGAAGTGGAAGCCAACTTCAAACGCAATACCGAGAACATCAACCGTCTTTCCGAAATAGTCGAGCGTATCGTAACTGCCCGCGAAGACGGGCGGTGACCAAGCCGCGTTCATTTACCGATAAGATGAAAGCCTTAGGATGAGCATCTTTGCACGAAATACCGCGCACGAATCGCGCGTGATGCACGCGACTCGCTGGCACGCTTTTTACCTTCTTGCCGCCGCGTTTATCTTCTTCGCCGACCAAATAACGAAAGCGTGGGTCGTGCGCGAGATTCCGCCCGGCACGGCGCGGCGCGTCATCAAAGGTTTCCTCGCGTTCGTGTATGCCGAAAACAGCGGCATCGCGTTCGGACAATTACAACAGGGCGGGGCGGCGAAGCAATGGATTTTAATCGCTCTCGCGTGCGTCGCGCTGTTCGGTGTGATGCTCTATTTCTTTCGCACCGCCGCGACGCATGACCGCATACTCGGCGCGTGCGCCCTGCTCGCGGGCGGCATCTTAGGCAACCTCGCCGACCGCGTGCGACTCGGATATGTCATTGATTTCATTCTCGTTTATTGGGGCGATTGGAGCTATCCGGTTTTCAACATCGCGGACGCGAGCATCTGCGCGGGAGCGGGATTATTGATTTTGGACGCGATACTTTCGGGACGGAAACAGAAGCCGGAAGCCGGAAGCCGGAAGTCAGAATAAAAGGGTTGTTGCTGCAACCCTTTATGCCGATGGAAGAATGGCGACAAGTAGCAATGCGAATATTTCCCGACCTTCAGCCTGAAGTTGAAGCGGCGGAAAGCCCGATGGGTCTGTGGACTGAAATCTTCTTTAACTTCGCCGATGCCTATATGGAGCCGAAAAACGAGGATTTTATTAAGCGCGTGTATGAATATGCAGATTGGTGTCTTGGTCAGGAAAGCGAGGAAGATGCGAGGTTTCACCTGCCGACATGCGTATGTATTTGCTTTTGGGAGAATATACCTACATGTAAGGAAGCCCGCGATGACATGCCGCGCTGGTTCTCGCTCGATGAAGTCATAGGTAATCAGCACTTCTTCAAGTACCTCATAACAGATGATGAGTTCGAGGGAATAAAGAGGCTTTACCTAAACTAAGGAAACTTTCCGTTGATAAATAAGCAGCACCACAATTAAATCAATTCAAGTCAAACTTGCATCCAACATCCTGTTTCACATTCTGACCACTGACCACTGACCACTGACCACTCAAGCTTTATGTATCCCGAACTTTTCCGCGTCTTTAATTTTCCGATTAACACTTACGGTGTGCTGCTCGCCCTCGCGTTCATCGCGGCTTTGGTGGTTGCGGCAAAACTCGGTGCGCGCGACGGTTTGCCGCGTGAGCGATTGTTCGACCTTGGATTGTGGATGTTGCTGGCGGCGATTGTCGGCTCGAAGTTGCTTTTGCTGTGGGTCGAACCCGTGTATGCGGCGAATCCTTGGCGATTGTTTTCGCTGGATTTCGTGCGTTCGGGCGGAGTGTTCTACGGCGGCTTTATCGGGGCGGTGACGGCGGGCTATGTGCTGGTGCGAAGGTATAAATTGCCTTGGTGGTTGACGGCGGATGCGTTCGCGCCCGGTATCGCGCTCGGTCAATTCTTCGGGCGACAGGGGTGTTTCGCCGCCGGATGTTGTTGGGGTAAGCCAACGGATTTGCCTTGGGGCTGTGAGTTCACCGAAGCCGGACACGCCGTGACGGGCGTGCCGCTCGGCGTTCATCTTCACCCGACGCAGCTTTATGAATCGTTCGCCGCGCTCATCATCTTCGCGTTTCTTATATGGCTGCACAAGCGCAAAAAGTTTAGCGGGCAAGTCATACTGATGTACGCCGTGCTGTACGCTGTGACACGCTTCACGATTGAGTTTTTCCGCGACGACCCGCGCGGCGACATCGGCGGTTTGACTTCCATCACAGGGCTTTCCACCTCACAAATGATCGCTTTGAGCATCGGCTTCCTCGCCCTCGTGACGCTTATCGTGCGCTGGGTTTATGCCGCCCGCGCAGTGAATGCGGATGCAGCGGAGCAACCGAAGATTGCCCGTGTTTGATGTCACATAATCTATCCGCACCGCCTTTGATAAACGAGACTTCCGCTCCCGAAGTGACGGCGACCACGCGCGAATTTGACATCGCCGCAGATGACGCCGGAACGCGCCTTGATGCGTTTCTCGTCACGCGCATCCCCGAACTTAGTCGGGCGCGAATTCAAAGCTTGATTCGTGACGCGGATGTTTTGGTTAATGGGCGAAGGGTCAAAGCTTCGCATCGCGTGCGGGCGGGTGAGCGCATCGAACTCGAACTAGATTTAACACCTTCGCTCGCACCGCACGACATCACGCCGGAAGATGCTCCGCTCGACATCGTTTATGAAGACGACGCGATTGTCGTCATCAACAAGCCCGCGAAACTGACGGTGCATCCGGGGGCGGGTCAACCCGCCGGAACGCTCGTCAATCGTCTTGTCTTTCACTTCAATCAGCTTTCGGCGAACGCGACGACAAACGCGCGACCGGGCATCATTCATCGCCTCGACGCCGACACATCCGGCTTGCTCGTCGTCGCCAAAACCGATGCCGCGCACGAACATATCGCGGCGCAGTTTCAAGAGCGCACCGTTTATAAATCATATCTCGCGCTTGTTCACGGACAAGTCAAAGACCACACGGGACGCATTGAACTTCCTATCGGGCGCGACCCGCGCCACCGCACGCGGATGAGCGTTGTTCCGGTTGGCGGCGGCGGGCGGTACGCGCTTAGTTTGTATAAAGTCAAACAACGCTTTGCGCGCGTGACCCTGCTCGAAGTGGAAATTAAGACCGGACGCACGCATCAGATTCGCGTTCATCTCGCCGCCGAAGAACATCCGGTCGTCGGTGATGCGGTCTATAACGCCGGACGCGATAATCAAACTTCCGACGTTAATTTGCGAACGCGCATTAAACGTCTTGACCGTCAATTTCTCCACGCCGCGACGTTCGCCTTTACGCACCCGACGACAAATGAGAAAGTTCGTTTTCGCGCTCCGCTGCCCCTCGAATTGAGCGACTTTCTCGATGCTCTCGAATGATGTCGGTGCGCCACCTCGAATATGCAACGAAGCGGCGGTTTGACGGCATCGAAAACCTGTCCGTGTGTGCAAGTCAAATTACACGGGCAGAACACAATCTCCACACCGAAAGATTCAGTTTAATTATGCGAAATGCGTGGCTTCGTTTTCTCTTTACGTTCTCTATCGCCAGTGTCACGACGTTAAGTGCGACGGCGCAAACTGCTTCACCACCGCCCGCCGCGCAAGACGGCGGAGGCATCGTCTTTACGACGCGGCGCGTCAATCTGCCGATTACCGTGCTTGATAAAAAAGGGTTGCCGGTCGCGGGTTTGACGCAATCGGATTTTCTTATTTTTGAAGATAAGCAACCGCAGACGATTGATTCGTTCGCCGTTGAAAGCAGCAAGTTGCCGCTCAATGTCGGCGTGTTGATGGACACTTCGAGTTCGACGGCGGGCAAGCTGAAGTTTCAACAGGAATCCGCGATGAACTTTATCAACACCGTCGTCCGCATTCGCAAAGACCAAGTGGCGTTTGCGACGTTCGATGATGAGGTTGTCGTAAAACAGGACTTCACCACTAAACTCGACCTGCTCGACAAGGCTGTCTATTCGGTAAAAAAACCGGGCGAACACACTTCGCTCTTCGATGCGATTTATCGTTTCTGCGATGAGAAGATGCGCGGCGTGCGCGGGCTTCGCGCCCTCGTCATCATCACCGACGGCGACGATACATACAGCCGCGCGACGATGCGCGAAGCGATTGAAATGGCACAGGCGACCGAGACGATGGTGTTTGCGATTTCGACCAAATCCGGTTTGGCGGGCAGCGTTCCCGGCGTTGATTCCGGGACGGTGATGGATAGCGGCGATAAAGTTCTCGACCGTATGTGTCAGGAAACGGGCGGGCGGGCGTTCTTTACGGGCGACGTTTTGGAACTCGAACGCGCTTTCACACGCATCGCCAAAGAATTACGTTCACAATACATCGTGACCTATCGCCCGACGAACGAACGCTTCGACGGCAGCGAACGTAAAATCGAAGTCCGCCTCGCACAGAAAAAAGGCGGCATGAAAGTTCGCACGCGCGGCGGCTATAAAGCGACGAATGATGCTTTAACGCAACAGTGAAAGTAATCCGCGACCCGAAACGGCAAAGAGAGATTTAAGAATTGAAAGACTGTAAACAGATGTTGAATTACTGGCGTCAGGCGATACAGAAAAGTTTGAGCGTGGCATTATCCTTCGCGTTTATGTTTGCGACGATGCCGCACGCTTCCTCGCAGTCCGCGCGACAAACACGACAAACTTCACCTGCGACACAAAACGATTCGCGCCCGCGCCGCACGTCAGGTGCGACGACCGATACGCCGCCACCGCCACCACCGCCCGCTGCGAGTCAAACGCAATCCACCGATGCCGCACCGGGCGATGTGATTGATGACGAAGACGACGTAATTAGTTTTCAAACCGATTTGACGAATGTGCTGTTCACGGCGGCAGACAAGAATCGCCGCTTCCTGACGACGCTTCGCAAAGAAGACGTGCGTATTTTAGAAGACGGCGTGCCGCAGGAAATCTTTTCGTTTGAACGTCAAACCGAAACTCCTTTGTCACTCGCCTTTCTGTTCGACGTGAGCGGTTCGCAGGAGTACACGATACCCGAACAGAAATCGGCGGCACTCGCGTTTCTCGATTCCGTGATTCGCCCGCAGAAAGATGAAGTCGCGGTTTTGAGTTTCGCCGGAGTAACGACGGTTGAATTGGGCTTGTCGGGAAACATGTCGCGCGTGCGGCGCGCGGTTGACAGCGTGCGGTATCGCGCTCCGGCGGGCTATCTCAATGGCAGACAAGTCGGCACGCCGCCGATTTCCGACCAAGACCCGACGCTCATGATGACCACCGCGATGTTTGATGCAGTCTATGACACGAGCGAGCAAATCTTGGGCGACGCGCCGCAGAACACGCGCCGCGCCATCATTTTGCTTTCCGACGGCGAAGACCGCGACAGTCAAATCAAACCAAACCTCGCGGTTGAACGCGCCATTAAATCCGAAGCCACGATTTACTCTATCGGCATCGGTGACTATTTGAACTTCAACGGCATCAATCAGGGCGCGCTTCGCAAGTTGTCGGAACGCACGGGCGGGCGGGCTTACTTTCCGCAAAACAGCGAAGACCTGCGTGCCGCGTTCGCGCAGATTGAACAAGAGTTGCGCCAGCAATACTTGATTGCGTATTCATCGAAAAACAAGAACCGCGACGGCTCTTATCGCAAAGTCGAAATCGAAATCGTGAATCCCGAACTGCGTAAGCAGAAGCCTTCGCTTACTTACCGTCAAGGTTATTTTGCGCGCAGCAACGTCGCCGCCAACAACGACGCATCGCGCCCCGCATCAAAGCCGGTAAATCGTTAAGCGGAGAAAGTTTTACAATATACGTCAAAGCGTCCGGCATCCGTTTGAAATCTTGAACGGATGCCGGACGCTTTTCTTGCCCTTTTACCGCTCTCCGCGTTCGGCTTCGACGGCAGATTCCAGCTTAACGCTAAGCTTACGCACGCCCGGTTGATCCCATGTCTCCATTGAACGCAAAGCTTCGTCAAGCACGCGGCGTTGATACTCTTTGAAGTCGGGTGCGCCGACGACGCTTCCCAATTCACCCTGATGATAAACCGCGCGCGGCGGACGAACCGCTTCAAGAATATCGCGCTCATTAACCGCGAGCATCATCGTCGGCACGCCCCCCGCTTCCAACGCACGGGCAGCAAGGGCGATTGATTGATGACACAAACGCGACGCCGGAATGAGCAACGCGGCTTGCACTTCATAACGCCGGACGCGCTCAACCAATCGCGGCAAAGCTTGTTCGGCGAATGTCGCGGCGTCGGGGATAAAACCGCAAAAGCTGAAGAACACCGGCGAGAGCGAGCCGATGATGCCATTGGCGGAAAACTCCGCGAGGCGCGCGAGAGGAATTTGGGTGTTCATATCCTGCCGCACCGCCGTCGGGTCATAGCCCCGTGCGCTGTAAAGCAAGTCTTCGGCGTCAATCTCCGTCGGTATCTCGCGCATCGTCATGTCGCCGCCCGGTGTCGTCGTATCGAAGCTTTCCATGCCGTCAAGGTAAGCTCCCGCCGATGTGATGAGGGCGAGATTCATAAGCGGCAGAGCGCGCCGCAGAGGAACTAACGCCGCGTGTTTGTTCGTCACAAATGGATAGTCGGTATCTATTTCGCCGCGCACCAAATCCCTGCCATACACGCCCTTCCACTCATCGAAGTTTCCACGCCAACGGTCAATTTTCTCGATAATCTCCAACGTCTTTATCCACCTTTTCAAACCACGAATCAACAAACTATTCCACACCATCACAATTCCCCGTCGTCACACTGTCATCGTCATCTCGCGCCGCGCGATTAAAATCAAAGCTATTACTGCGGCGACCATGCCACAGCCTAACACGAGAATTGACCAACCGTGCAGAGAGCCGAACGCGACGCGCAAATCATCATTCGCCGCGAGTGCGTCAATCGGCGAAGGCATCCGCGCGCGCAACTCCGCGATGCGTCGCGCAATGATGAAATGATTCACCGCACACGTCACCGCAACGACAATCAGCGATGCGGCTTCGGCGCGCCACCGCCCGATTGAAGCGTGCCGCCCGCCGCTCCACAAACTCAATAATAATCCGAAACTGACAATCAATCCGCCGACGTTCAACAACCGTAAGACACGATTAACAACCGCCCCCGCGAGTTCCCGCGTCGGCAAAACTTCAAACA
>JBGTMR010000123.1:0-4274 GCA_041743485.1 Pyrinomonadaceae bacterium | reverse complement strand
GATGTGAGCGGCGCGGGAGATGTTCGGTAATTTTGAATCGGTCGTGGCGCTGGCGCTGCTCGCCTTCGAGCCGAACATTATCGCGCACGGTTCGCTGGTAACGACCGATATGGCTTTGACGACGACGATGTTCGCCGCCGTCTATGCGCTTTATCGCCACCGCAGGCACCCGACCGTGTGGCGTTTTTTGATGGTCGGGCTGGCAGTCGGTCTGATGCTGAGCGCGAAACATTCGGGCATTCTCGTTTTGCCGATTTTGTTTTTGCTTTGGTTAGCCGATATTGCTCTTTTTCGCAAAATCGAAAACGAGCCGCATCTGAAAAATCAACTTTTTCGTGACGCCGCCGCTTTTGCCGGAGTTGTTATATTCGGCGTCATATTGCTTTGGGCTTCCTACGGATTTCGTTACAGCGCGCTGCCGAACGCGGCTGAAAACGGCAATCACGTCGGAAATTTTCTGGCAAACGCGCCGCCTGAAAAAAACGGTTCGGCATTTGTGCAAACGGTGAGAGCGTTTGACCGCGCGCAAATTTTCCCGGAATCTTACACGCTCGGATTGGCGGACGTGACGACGACCAACAGTCGCCCAATGTTTTTGCTCGGCACCGTTTTCCCGACCGGGCGCTGGTTTTATTTTCCCGCCGCGTTTTCGATTAAAACCAGTGTCGCTTTGCTCGTTTTGCTGGTTTCGGGTTTACTGATGCTCAACCTCTACCGGAGCCGCGGGCGCGAAATGCTGTTTTTACTCGTTCCGCCGCTTATTTTTTTCGCCGTCAGTCTGACTTCGGAATTGAACATCGGCGTCCGGCACATTTTGCCGGTTTATCCGTTTTTTATTTTGATTGCCGCCGCCGGTGCCTGCGCGTGGAGCCGAAAATATTCTTCGGCTCGTTATTTTTTAATCGCGCTGTTGATTTTTCACTTCATCACCGCGTGGCGCACGGCTCCGAATTACCTTGCGTTTGCCAATGATTTCTGGGGCGGCACGAACAACACGTATCGTTTGCTGGACGATTCAAACGTCGATTGGGGGCAGAATTTCAAGCTCGTCGGTGAGTATTTGGCTCGCGAAAACATTACGGATTGCTGGATCGCGGCTTTCGGAAACGGCGAGTTGGCGCGCCATTATCAGCCTTGCCGCTTGATGCCGGGCGAATGGGGCTGGAATTTTACCGAGCAGCCAGTCGAACCCGTGCCGACCATTATCGAAGGCACGATTTTGTTGAGTACGGCGGTTTTACCGGCGCGTAACCACGCCGAATATTTGCCGTTCGCCGCATCCGAGCCGATTGCTTTTATCGGCGGGAGCATTCGGGTTTATCGCGGGCGTTTTGAAGTTCCGCTGGTCGCCGCGCTGAGCCACGCCGGTCGCGCCCAGCAATTCATCTTGCAAAATCGTTTCGAAGAAGCGATTGCCGACGGCTTTAAAGCAATCGAACAGGCGCCCGACGACCCGCGGACGCACCTCGTTTTGGGAACGGCGCTGGCTCGCGCTAAACGACCGGACGAAGCCAGACGCGAATACGAAGCGACAATCCGACTGGCGCAATCTAAGCCCGGACAGTTTGGTTTTGAGGAAATGCGAGCGCAAAATGGATTGCGTCGTTTGCAGCAATAAGAAAAATAACTCGTTACTCTTTGCAATTTAACAGGAATATTTTATGAATCCAACAGAACAAAAAACAACAATTTCAGAAGCCGTGCGCAAGCACAAGGAATTTCTTTTTCCGGCGGTCGCCACTTATTACCAGGAACCCGTCGCGCTCGTCAAAGGCGAAGGCGAATACGTCTGGGACGACGCGGGCAATCGGTACCTCGATTGCTTCGGCGGCGTTTTAACCGTCAGCGTCGGTCACGCGAATCCGAAAATCAACCGGGCGATTATCGAGCAGGTCAACAAAATAATGCACACGTCCGCGCTCTACGCGAATCCGAATCAATCGGATTTAGCCGAAAAGCTCGCGGAAATTACGCCGGGAGATTTGAAAAAATCTTTCTTTACGTCGAGCGGCACGGAAGCCGACGACACGGCGATTATGGCGGCGAAGCTGGCGACCGGCAGACAGGAAATTGTCGTCTTGCGGCATAGTTATTCGGGACGTTCGGCGACCGCGCTTTCCTCAACCGGACATTCGACCTGGCGACCACTGGCGGCGCAAGTTGCCGGAATAGTTCACGCCCGCGCTCCGTATTGTTATCGCTGCCCGCTTCACTTGACGCCGACCAATTGCGGTTTGGCGTGTGCTGAAGATGTCAAAGAAGTTATCGAAACAACGACGACCGGCGAAATCGCGGCGTTTATGGCTGAACCGATTTTAGGCGTCGGCGGTTTTATCGTGCCGCCCGCCGGTTATTTCGAGCGCGTCGAAGAAATCACCCGACAGCACGGCGGGCTTTTTATCGCCGACGAAGTGCAGACCGGCTGGGGACGCACGGGCGACAAATGGTTCGGCATCGAGCATTGGGACGTCAAACCCGACATCATCACCTCGGCGAAAGGAATGGGCAACGGCGTGCCAATCGGCTGGACGATTGCGACCAGCGAGGTCGCCGACAAATTCCCCGGTTTGACGTTCGCCACCTTCGGCGGAAATCCGGTTTCGACCGCCGCCGCGCTCGCCGTCGTCAAATTGATTGAAGACGAAGATTTGCGGACAAACGCAAAAGTCGTCGGCGCTTATCTGCGCGAGAAATTGGAAGAATTGAAGGAAAAATATCCGATTATCGGCGACGTGCGCGGAATGGGTTTGATGCAGGGCATTGAGCTCGTCAAAGACCGCGAAACGAAAGAGCCCGCGCCGCAAGCGGTTTTGACTGTATTTGAAGAAACGAAACGACGCGGCGTTCTGATCGGCAAAGGCGGGCTTTACGGCAACGTGATTCGCACCGGCATGATGCTCAACTCAACGAAGGACAATGTTGATGAGTTGATTGAGGCTTTGGATGCATCGTTAGCGACAGTCCCGTCTTAGCTCCGTGAGGATCACGGTGTTTATAACCGTAGTGTGCAGGTATCATCAGATTGAGTTGAAGTATCAACTCTGCGCGTCCCGTTAGGGACGACATGTTTATAGTTGAGGTTTTTGTTGCTGCTCGCTCCGTTAGGAGCGACATCCCAAACCTCATTGTCGCTCCTAACGGAGCAAGCGGTTCTAAACCTGACACCCGACTATAAACATCACGCTCCTCACGGAGCTACAGATGACGTTCGTGAATGTGAACCACAACCCAACTTAATCTCCATAAGAGCGCAATCAGAGTCTCAATGGCGAACACATACACGCAAATCTATGTTCAAGTGGTTTTCGCAGTGAACGGGCGATTGACTCTTATCAACTCTGAACACAAAGGAGAAATCTTCAAATACATCAGCGGCATCGTTCGCAACAAAGGGCATAAATTGCTGGCGATTAACGGCATGTCCGACCATATACATATCCTGCTCGGATTGAAGCCTGACACTGCGTTATCCGATTTGGTACGCGACATCAAAGTTAGCTCGACAAACTTCATTAACGAAAAGCACCTCGCACGCGGTAAGTTCGGTTGGCAAGAAGGCTTCGGCGCATTCTCTTACGGGCATTCGCAACTAAGCATGGTCATTCGCTACATTCAAAATCAAGAAAGCCATCATCATCGCCGCACGTTCAAAGATGAGTATCTGGCTTTGCTGCAAAAGTTCGATGTCGGGTTCGATGCTAGATACGTTTTTGATTTCATGGAACACACATCTCGCTCCTGACGGAGCGACGATTCTATCTCGATTGTGGCTATAAACATTGCGCTCCTCACGGAGCGTCAAGCATAACGGTTCGCTATGTATTTTAGAGGGGCTTCGGGAATTGAGTCGCGGTTTTAGCTCCGAAGGAGCGTTATATTTATAGCCTTGAGCGCACCCAGCGAGAGCGGAAAACCAACCGACAATCTATAAACATTCCGCCTCGCCGAGTCTGATTCCCAAACACCTGCTAAGGTCGTAAGCCAAATGAAAATTCTCATCCGCAATGGTCGCATCGTCACCGCCGTTGACGATTACAAAGCCGACATCCTTATTGAAGATGAACTCATCTCCGTCATCGGCGCGAAGTTGGAGATGGAAGCCGACCGTGTGATTGATGCGGCGGGCAAACTCTTGATTCCCGGCGGCATTGACCCGCACACCCACATGGAGTTGCCGTTTGGCGGAACATCTTCGTCCGACGATTTTTTCACCGGCACACGCGCCGCCGCGTTTGGCGGGACGACGACGATTATTGATTTCGCGGTGCAGACCA
>JBGTMR010000122.1:0-7035 GCA_041743485.1 Pyrinomonadaceae bacterium | reverse complement strand
GTCGGAATGGTACTCGGAATGCTGCCCGTCATCGGCGTGCCTCTGCCGTTGGTGAGCGCGGGATTGTCGTCGGTCTTGGCGACGTTCATTGCCATCGGTTTCGCGGTCAGCATTCAACTGCGACGCTTCGTTAATTGAGCGTTGAAATGTGTGAACACTTTTGCATGTCGTATTCCGTAGCCACCTCCTTTAGCTACGGAGTAGCGGCAAGCTGGTAGCCCACAGTGAAGCGAAGCGCAACTGTGGGTCTAAGATTCATCAAAGATTTTAAGCTGCGGTAGCAGCGCAAGATAACCCGATGCGTACAGCAGATAATGATTTCTAAACGCGATAACATTGCGTCGGATTTCTGTCGCTACTACCGTAGCTTGAAACATCTTTCAACCTTCTTCCCACAGTTGCGGCTTCGCCTTCACTGTGGGCTACCAACTTGTCGCTGCTGCCGCAGCTAAAAACAGAGCATACTTGATTTTTGATTGGCACTTGCAATCAAGCGAAAAGATTCGTGCCACTCACACGAAACTCGAAAGCCTAACTTTCAGGCTTTCGAGTTTCATCCGGCGTCGGTTATACTGCCGCGACTTGAGCGGTGCGCGCGAGACTTCCGAAGTCGGCTTCTCATTTGACAAGCCGACCTCAACCGAAAACTTCACACGCTGAAGAAACCGATTCGCACACCGCCTTGAGTCACACTAAATTTACAAGATGATTGTTCAAGGACGATTACCGCGTTCGTTAAAGCTTTGACGGACGCCCGACACGAAGATTAAAAATTTCGGGAAGACCAGCAAAGATTGCAAACACCGTCGCCCGCCGATTCCGCGTTATCGCTAAAACACCTGACGATAATTTGAATCGTCTTTTGCTTCGATTGCCAATCGCTTCAGTGTTTCGCCCGCGCTAATCGCAAACGGCACGAATCGCTTTCGGCTTTTCCTTAGCCGCCGTAGTTTGCGCCTCAGTTAAATCTTCCATCCTGCCAAACATCTACTTAACTTCAACCCTGTTTCGCATCGCAACCATTTTGGCGAATCAAAAAACTTTGATAAACCGCACTGTCCCGCGCATCACGTTAAGCGTAACGGCAAACCTTACGCTTAAACACGATGCACGGTGGGCTTCGGTGTGCGCGTGCGAACCTTCCATAAAGAGTTCCTAATTTTCCAGCAATGTCAAAAGAAATGATTGTCAGCGTCAACGGACGTGAAAAGAAAATCGCCATTATCGAAAACGGCTTGGTCACAGAGTTTTATATCGAGCGCGGCGAAGACCAAGAAGGCATCGTCGGCAACATCTACAAAGGGCGCGTGATGCGCGTGCTGCCCGGAATGCAATCCGCGTTCGTGGACATAGGGCTTGACCGCGACGCCTTCCTTTACGTCTCCGACTTCTTCGAGGATGAAGAGATTGTTGACGGCAACCAACCCGATAAACAACTATCCGCCCCCGAACCACGCGACATTACGCCGCCACGCGATGCGGTAAGCACGCGCGAGAGCAATGCGCCGCCGCGTGACAATTCTTCGCGCCGCGATTCACCACGCGAATCATCGCGTGCCGCCGCTCCGCGACGTGATTCGCGTCAGGGTTCGCGTGACGAAGCGACGCGCCCCCCGCGTCCCGCTCCGTCACCCCGCGATGTCAATCCGAATCCCCCGCGCGGCAACGACGCTTTCGATCTTGAGGGGCAACGTCCCGCCGCGAACACATCGGACATCACCGCGACTCCGCCGTCTTCATCAGCAAACGAAGCTTTTGAATCCGGGTCAAATTACGGTGAAGCGGATTATCAAAAAGCCGAACGCGAGAAAAGCGCACCGGACACCTCTGCCACATCCGAACGTAATACCGGAAAGCGTTCCAAGCGACACGACACACCGCGTCAGCTTCCGCCCGATGCTTTCGATACGCCGTTTGTCGCTGCCGCAGAATCGTTTGAGCGCGTGGTTGACGAGGAAGAACAGAACGCCGAAGACGGTTCGATGCTCAAAGACGCGATGCTGCAAGAGCGTTTGACAAATCAGATTCGCCGCGTTGAATTCGATATGGAAGCCACCTCGTCGGCGGAAGTGGGCGCGCTGCTTGGCAACGGCGACACGCGGGAATCGTCGGGTTCGTTTGAACGCATCAGCGATGACGAAGCCACTGAAAGCGTAACCCCGTCGCGCGCCGCGAAGAAATCGAACACGCCCGTAGTCAGTTTGGCGAACGCGGATAAGTTCGACGAAAGCGCGTCAAATCTCGCTTCGACTTCTGCGGGCAATCAATCATTCGAGCGTATCAGCGACGATGAAACGATGCCCGCCGCTAACACCGATGTCACCGCCGACGCTTCTGCGACAACTTCCAAGTCGCGTTCTTCGTCATCACGACGCGGCGGACGTTCGCGGCGTGCGGCGACAACCGACGCACCACAGGCGATTGAAACGACGGTAGAAGCCACACCGATTGCCGCCGCCGAAGGTGATTCACCGACTGCGACGGGAAACGATGAAACGCCATCCGCCGCCACAACGGAACAACCCAAAGGGCGACGCGGTGGTTCTTCGGCACCGCGCAAATCCGCCGCGACCAAAACGGCGGATGAAGGTTCTTCACGACGGGGACGCGGTTCGCGTCGCACGGCGGCGACCGACACCGCAAACGAAGCGACACAGGAAGCCGTCGCCAACGCTCCCGAAGACGCAGACGCTGCAACGTCCGCACCGATGGAGGATTCGGAAGCTTCTTTGCGTGCAAACACGGCACGCGGCGAATTTGCGACGCGCCGCCGTCGTCGCGGCGGTCGCCGTCCGGCAGGGCAAACCGACACACCGTCTGAGTCCGGCGATGCCGAAGTTGACAACGGAAACGTAACCGACGAGGGCGACAACATGACGCCGCAACTGTTCGACGACAGCGCGACACCCGACGCGATGATGGACGACGTGTCAACCGATGACGCCTTTGCAAACGTCGCCACACCATCGGGCGATGAACTCTTCGCCCCGGATGCCGACATTGAAGACGATGACGACATACCGTCATCACCCGTCGCCAACCCGTCGCCCACCACACCATCGCCGTTACCCGAAGCCAACCGTGCGCGTCAGGGACGAAGCGGCGGCGGACGCAACGACAGAGGCGACCGCAACAGTAATGACCGCAATGACCGCAATCGTGACGGGCGCGGTGGCGGTGGGCGTCCCGCTCCGCCCGTTATCAGCGACATGCTGCGCGAAGGGCAGGAAATCATCGTCCAGATTGCGAAAGAACCAATTTCGCAAAAAGGCGCGCGTATCACTTCGCACATCGCTTTGCCCGGACGTTACCTCGTCTATATGCCGACCGTCGAACACTGCGGCGTGTCGCGGAAAATCGAATCGGACAGCGAACGCCAACGCTTGCGAAAAATGATTGCCGCGATTCGCAAAGAGGAAGACGTGCCTTCGGGCGGCTTTATCGTTCGCACCGCCGGAACGAACATCACCGACCAAGATTTACGCGAAGACGCGCGTTACCTCGTGCGAACATGGCGCGACATCAAACGGAACAGCGAACGCACGAAAGCCCCTTCAATCGTCCACCAAGACCTCGACCTCGTACAAAGAATTTTACGCGACCAACTCTCCGAAGAGTTCACCGCGATTCGCGTTGATTCGGAAGACGAGTATCTCGCGTGCGTCGAATTTATCAACCGCATACAGCCGCGCATGGTCAACCGCGTCAAACTATACACGCGCGACGAACCGATAATGGACGCTTACGGTGTGCAGGCTGAAATCGAAAAAGCGATTAAGCCGCGCGTCTGGCTGCGTTCGGGCGGCTATCTCGTCATCAATCAAACCGAAGCCCTCGTTGCGATTGATGTCAATACGGGCAAGTTCGTCGGGCGCGGCGGTAATCGCCTTGAAGATACGATTACGAAAACCAACATGGAAGCGGTTGATGAAATCGCGCGCCAGATTCGCCTCCGTGACCTTGGCGGCATCATCGTTCTCGACTTGATTGATATGGAGGAACGCCGCAATCGCGCCCGCGTCATGGACGCTTTGCAGCACGCTTTGCAGGACGACAAGTCACCGACCAAAGTTCTTTCGTTCAACGACTTCGGCTTGGTAATTATGACCCGCAAGCGCGTCAAGCAATCCCTAGAACGCACGCTTTGCGCTCCGTGTTCATATTGTCAGGGTGCGGGA
Source organism: Pyrinomonadaceae bacterium (assembly GCA_041743485.1). Classification (GTDB taxonomy): domain Bacteria; phylum Acidobacteriota; class Blastocatellia; order Pyrinomonadales; family Pyrinomonadaceae; genus JANDLT01. The sequence continues at coordinate 2,857 of JBGTMR010000122.1, read as the reverse complement.
CTCATCAAGTCGCCGCAAACCATCGCGTATGAGATTCTCGACGAAGCGAGACGCCTCGCGCGCGGCATGGAAAACGACATCAAGGCGACGACGCTCCGCATTCACACGGAAGTCGCGCGTGCCTTGCGCTCTACGGAAGCCGATGTATTGCGTGAAATCGAAGCCTTTCTCGGCGCGGTGGACATCACGACCGACGACCACATACATCAAGAGCAATTCGACTTCGCGTTTGTTTAATTTCAGACGGATAAAGCAAAAGACACGCGGCTTAAACTTGATAGTTTAAGCCGCGTGTCTTTTGCTTTATGAAATTTTAGCTTTGGCGGGGACGCATACCGGACGGGCGGTTCTTGCGCTTGTTACGTTTGCGGGCAAGCGCGGATTTGAGTTTCGCTTTTTGTCCGGGCGGCATAAAGAAGGCGTGCTTCTTGGCGTCTTTGATGATTTCTTCGGACATCACTTTGCGCTTAAAGCGGCGCAACGCGCTTTCGATTCCTTCGCCGGAATTGACGGTCACAACTGCCATACTGTTTATTAAACTCCGTTCTTAAATTCTGAAAAGTTTTATGTTGAGCGCGACACCCGACAATCGGGTCAGCCCCGGCTTCGCGTTGAGCGAACGGACATTAAACACCACTCCCGCCGACTTCATCAAGTCGCGGCGGAAAGTTGCTGATAACAGTCGCGCATTATTTGTAGCGATAAGTGATGCGCCCGCGCGTTAAATCGTAGGGCGAGAGTTCGACGGCAACGCGGTCACCGGGCAGAATGCGGATAAAGTTTTTACGCATCTTGCCGGAGATTTGCGCGAGTACGACGTGTTCGCCGCCGTCGAGTTTTACTTTGAAGAAAGCGTTGGGAAGTTTGTCAACAATCACACCTTCAGCCGGAATTAAATCGTCTTTTGCCAAAAAATCACTCCTTAATAATTAAACCTAAGTAGATGGGCAATCGGTTTTGCGCGACAGCCCGCGTATTTCATAACCCTTTATTTGTATGCAGGTTTGGATGCCGGAAAGACATGCGGTGTTTGCCGCGAGGGTGCGCGGCGAAGCGGAGGATTATGCACGGATTAAACGGTTGATGCAAAAGTATTACCCGTCGGGCGTGGCGACGAAGCGATAACCGATGCCGCGCACGGTGATGAGATGGCGCGGGCGCGTCGGGTCGTCTTCGAGGTAACGACGCAGGCGGACGATGAAATTATCAATCGGGCGGGTGTCGGTTTCTTCATGCAAACCCCACACATCTTCGAGCATCTGCTTACGCGAGCGCGTGCGCCCGTCGTGGCGCAAGAGGTAGCGAAGCAGGTTGGCTTCCATTAAGGTCAGACGCGCGGTGTCGCCGTCGGGCGTGCGAACTTCAAGCGCATCGAAATCAACCGTGCGACGGTTAATCGTCACGCGGTCGGGTTCGACGTTATTCGTTTCGCCGTCGGACTCAATACGGTCATCATTTTGCGAAGCGATGCCGGATGACGCGGCGGGCGTTTGTTGTGACCACTGACGACGACGAAGCAAGCCGCCGAGACGCGCAAGCAGAATCTTCAACTCGAAAGGCTTCGGCAGGTAATCATCCGCTCCCGCTTCAAAGCCGCTCAACACGTCTTCGGGACGCGAGCGCGCGGTTAGCATCAGCACGGGAACGAATTGATTGCGGGCGCGCATCTCTGTGGCGACCGCGAAACCGTTGATGCCGGGCAGCATGACATCAAGCACGACGGCATCGAAAGGCGGGGCAAAGTCCGCAGTTTGTCGTGCGTCCTTTTCCGGTAGTAACAGCCGAAGCGCAGTTTCGCCGTCGGAAACAATCTCGACGGCATAGCCTTCCGCTTCCAAGTTGAAACGCAAGCCGTCAGCCAAGTGGCTCTCATCCTCGACAACTAAAATGCGATGCGACATCAAGCGTCAATCTCCACGAAGTCATTATTGGATTTGGTTTTTACTTGTGAGGGCGCGGCGTCTTGTTCAGTGGTGAGTGTGTGCGGAGCGTGGGCGCGCGGCAGTTGAATCGTGAAGACGCTTCCGTGTCCGATGCCCCCGCTTTCGGCGATGACTTGACCACGATGTTTCTTGATTACCGCGCGCACGATAAAGAGTCCCAATCCCGTGCCTTTCGTGCGGTTCGTGCCGGAATGCAAAACTCTGTGAAAGCGTTTGAAGATAATTTTCAGTTGATTCGGCGGAATACCCATACCCTCATCCGCGACGCGCACGACGACCTTCAAAGGCACACTCAGCGTATCAATCTCGGTTCGCACGCGGACGTTTTCAGATGAATACTTGACAGCGTTGTCAATCAAGTTGGCGATGGCGGCGCGCAGTTCGTCCGCATCGCCGCGCACCAGCGGCGGCACATCGTCCCGTGTGTTTTCGATTAAAGTGAAAGCTCCGGCATCGAGCGACGGGTGGCGCGTGCGTGTCGTCGCCAAGCATTCGCGCATCAGGGCGGCGAGATTGACGAACCCTGTGTTGCCGGTGCGGTTGCGGTGTCCGGTGCGCGCGGCGCGTAAAACCTGCTCCACCGTATTAAGCAAGCGGTCATTATCGGCAAGCATGATTTCGTAAAACTCTTGCCGCTTGGTTTCGTCAACATTTCGCGTTTGAAGCGTTTCGAGGTAAAGACGAATCGAGGCAATCGGGGTTTTCAGTTCATGCGTGACGGCGTTCAGGAAAGAATCCTGTTCTTCATTGCGGCGAATCTCGCGCACCAGAAAGATGGTGTTGAGGATGAGTCCGGCGATGATAAGAATGAAGAATACGACGCCTAAGACGAGCAGCGCGATTTGGCGCGGCGTGAGCAGAATCCACCAAACGTTGAGCGCGACCGCAACCACGACAAGGCACGAGCCGAGCGT
>JBGTMR010000121.1:0-2668 GCA_041743485.1 Pyrinomonadaceae bacterium | reverse complement strand
TTGAAGGTGTGTTCGCCGTGACTTCGGCGGGACGCAGAATCCGGTCGGCGGTGAATGCGATGAGCGTGCGCCCGCTTGATGCTGTGAAAGCCGGATTGATTGACGCCGTGAAAGTGCTTCCGTTTTGCGTGACGCCGGGTGTGATTTCCAGAGGTTCGCCACCGCGTGTGATGTCGAACGCGCGAATGTTTCCGTTCGTGAAATTGCCGACGCGAAGCGCGGAACGTCCGGCGTCGGTAAAGCGCGCGAAGTTATTATCAGCGCGAAAAGCGTGCGTGTAAGTCACTCTTATGTAATCAACAAGATTGACATCGGACGTACCGCCGGTGGAAGCAAAAACCACATCGTTGCTTGAGTTGGCGCGAAGCAACGAAGCGGGTACGGTGAAGCGTGCTTTCCTGTTCGCGCGCCCGTAAAAGGCGAGCGTTCCGGCAGCCATGCCGTTGATGGAAACCTGAACTTGATGCGAAACGAAAGTTAAACCCTGCACCGCGACATCAATGATTGCTTCGCCGTTGGCATCGGCGTTCGGGGCATCAATTTTTTGCGTCACGGGCGTACTCGTAATGATGTCGCCGAAGATGTTTTCCGTTTCACCGTTGAGTATTCCAGTGAAGTAGTAAAGGCGGTCACGGCGTTCGACGGTCGCGGTAAAACCGCGCGCCGCTTTGCCGCTGACGCCGCGCCCGATGCGACGAAAGCCGCCGACGCCGTTACCGTTGCCAGCCGTCCCGATGCGCTTGCCCGGCGCGTCGCCCGCGATGAGAAAGTAGGTGCGCGTGTCGGTGAAGGGCGTGTCAATGCCTGTGCCGTAAAATTCTATACCCTGTTCCGCGAGTTGATTTTCACCATTGGTATAAACCTTTATCGCTTGTTCGACGCCCTCCGCGAACAACTGCAAACGCGAAACGTCAATCGCGGGATTGAGTCCGGCGGCGACGAGTTGCGCGCGTTCCACCTGATAAACTCCGGCGCGGCGCACCGCGATTTTAACTGCCGCGCCGTCGGCAATCGCTTTTTGTCGCGCGTCGCTTTCCGATGTGCGTGCGATGTCAAGCGGCGTCTCAACGAAGCGGGCGAGTGTCGAAGCTTGCCCGTCACTTGACTCCTTACTTAGAGCATTGAGCATCGGAGCGTTATCTGTTTTAGTAAAAGCTTCCAGTTCGATTGCGGCGGGTGAAGCGGTGGTTGAGGCGAACGGAGTTTGAAGGGCGCGCACGCCGTCCGTCCCGATGGTTTCGAGAACGTAAGTCGCGCCCGCCTGTGTACCTTCGGGGTCAAACCAAGAATACCCGTTGCCCGCGACGAGCGGCGAGCCTTGCGCGGTCATCAAAGCTGAACCGGCGATGATGGTCGGGTTAAGACGAACCCGCCCGCCGTCTTTAGCATCGCCTGTGAGACGGTAGATATTAAAGCCTAAATTATCGGCTTCGTAATTCGTTTCCCAACGAATGCGCGTGCCGCCCTCGTGCGTCTCCGCCGTCATGCGAGAAAGCGTGACCGCCGACTTGATGGGTGATTGGATGCCGCGTGAACGAGGTGTGACACGGCTTTTTGTGGTTTGTTGAGCCTGTGCGCCAAGACCGAGCGACAACACCAGACAACCCGCCACCACTGTTTGCAATCCGCGTTGCACATCTGTGAAAAACTTACCGGGCAAAGATACGCGCATAGTTCCTCTTTCTTTCTGAAAACAATTTATTCAAACATATCACCGCGATGGTTGAGCCAACCGAAAACGATGAAATTTCGCCGGACACACTTGATTGCGAACTCAATGAGTTTAGAGTTTACGGTTGATAGAGCCAGTGATGTTTATACGTGCGGAGCCTTGATTTTGGACTCCACCCAAAGCATCAACACCGAAATTAGGCTGTCCATTTAGAGTGACGGTGAAGCATACCAACTTCCATGTGAATTTGTAAGGCTTGGATGTGCGCTCTGTAAAGCGATGTTTGCACTGCGATTTGAAATAACATGCGAAACATAAACTTAGAAACTCATCCTACGCAGTTTTGATTTTTAGCCCGATTCATCGGGCTTTCCGCGTTTCGCGGCACTTAGACCAGTCGTTTGACGGCTGGGTGGAGCGCGAACTGAAACTTGAAGGGCGTTTTAACGTCCTTCCCAAGACCGCTTTAGCATTAATGCTAAAGCCGGTTTTCAAAAGGACGTTAAAACGCCCTTTGAATTCTTACGCCGTTTGCCCACGCGATAAATCGCGTGGCTAAGTGCCGCTTCGCGGGAAGCCGCGTGAAAGCGGCTAACATCAGACATCAGAACCGCGAAACACAAAAGCTTAGAAATATCTTAACTCCCGACTGCGCGCGGCGATGTCGTTCGGATACTTTAAGTAGTACCAAGATTGTTGCGCGAAACGCATCACCTGAAACGGCAGACGCGGCATGTTGTTAAACGCTGAACCAAGACTATAAGACGCTTCAATCGGTCCCGCCCATCGTCTGCCGATAAGCTTTATCATTGTCGAAGGGTGACGTAAATTCAAGCCTATTTTCGGTGGAGCGAAGCGGTTGCTGGAAGTCTGACGTGACCATGCATCAAGCACGCCGGAGATGAGCCAGCGCGGTATGCGTCCGGCGGAATCGGCAAGCGGCGTGTCGTGAATCTTCGCGTCAAGCAGCAGATGCGCGAGTCCGACGGCGCACAT
>JBGTMR010000120.1:0-5376 GCA_041743485.1 Pyrinomonadaceae bacterium | reverse complement strand
TTGCCTTGGTAGCCGGTGATGCTCGGCACGCCAGACCAATCGTCGTTGGTGGTGATGAGTGCGGTGTTCGTCCAATCCTGCTGCAGGTTACCGGCAGCAAGGTTGAAGTAGGCGGTGTCCGCCGACACGATTGTCAGCCATCCGCCGTAGAAGAGCGCGCAGACGAGTGCAAACATGAGTGTGACTGATACCCCAAGGCGCGCTTGGCGCATGGAGGATAGAGATTTCTTTAACATAGTTGTTCTCCAATCAAGCAATCTAGCCTTTAATTCAGTTTGTCGAGAGGCGGGTTAGCCTCTCGACATAGCGTCTCAGGCAACGGCGTCATATTATTAGCACCGAAGAAACAATGAGATTATGGAATGGGGTCTGCGACAGGGATGTCGAACCCTTCAAGGTCGGTCGGTGCTGCCGCTCCGTTAAAGGTAAGCACAGATATCTGTGTGCCTTGTCCGGTGGCGGTGTTGATTTGATATATCACCCCGTTCTCGGCTAATCCCAAGAGGCGATTGTTCTCAAAGTCCCACGCCAGCCCGGAATCGCGGTTGATGTTGAAGCCGAGGTTGAGCGGACCAAGTGGGGTCAGTGCGCCCGTCACTGTGTTTAACCGATAGACGCGGTCGGTGATGCGAAAGTCGGACACATACACGATTCCTGTAGGGTCAACGGCAACACCATCAACATAAGTTGAAGTTTGGGGTCCTATCTGCTGGAAACCTACGCATCCGGGTTTGAAGCGGAAGAACCGACTTCCGATAACGCCTTCACCTTCATCGGTGCGGTCGTTGCTATTGACGACATAAACGAAACCGTCCACTGGATTGTAGGCAGCTCCGGATTCTGTTCCGAACGCATTTGCTGGACGGCTCGCACCTGACCCCGGACCCGCTGAGCAAACCCGAAGATTTGTATTGAGACCGGAGCCAGTCAGATTTGGAGCGAAGTTCGCGCCGGGATACGGAAGAATACGGGTTCCGGGATTTCTTTCCTCTTCAGTTCCCAAAGCCTGATCGCTCTCGGAATAACCGAACAACAGTGAACCGGTAGAGAATAATCCCTCTTGTTCCGTGTTTGTCTGGATGGTACCCAAGTCTTCCATGATGCCATCGTTCACATCGAAGCGGAAAAGCCTTTGCGGAGCACCTCCGTTGAAGTCGGCTACCGAGTATCCAAATTGCGCCGAAGCGATTGACGGCAGTGAAACCAATACCGCCGCACAAACCAATGCTTTCACTAAATTTTTCATTTCGTTCTCCTTAGATAAAGTTTTACTGAGTGAAATCTATTCTCTCAATATCCGCGTCTTCATCGCCGCTTGATGATTGATGTTCGACGCCAAAACATATTGATGAATAGTTTTGATTTACCTGAGCCTGTAGCAGACCCCGTGCAAAGCACACTGTGATCGGGCGAACGTGTGCTTTTAACTTTGGCTTATACTTGTAAAGAGTCGGAAAAGGAGGGCTACCTTAAACGGAGAATACGAACCGAGAAAGATTTCATTTTGCTGTAACTTGTTTTGTTGAATTAGAAGGTAATAGCGGAAAAATCAGCTTCGCAAATTAAACTTCGAGATATGCCGTTGCTGAGAAACCAAACTGCCTCACCAAAAGCCGGTCAATGCTTTGTTGATTCTCGACTTTTTGACAGTGACTCCAATCTGCAACTCAAACGTCACGAACGCTCATAATTTACCAATTCAAAATGTTCTCGTTTGCTCAAACAAAACATTGTTATGACCTCTGTGCAGTTTGCCTCTCCTAACTTTTAACTTTCCTGTCACTGTTCCTTAACTTCTTAGTTCAACGCACACAGTAGTATCTGCGGCATCTTGATTTGTGCCGCCGCAAATTCTACCTGGGTGTAGATAACTTCCGTTCTACCGTGATTTTTCAGAATGCGTTCAGTCTCAATTACGAACCGATTAAGCCTTGAGGAGATTTTCCTTAAGCGATACGACTATCTGCTTAAATCGGCTTTGCGGGTCACGAAATACGATCGTGAGATGGCTGAAGATTTGGTTCAGGAAGTCTTTGTACGCTTTACGTCGGGCAATCCTAATGTGGTTGCCATTGATAACATAGACAACTATTTGTATGCCGTTCTGCGTAATTTGCATTTGGCGCACATTCAAAGAACGACTAAACAACGACTCGAACAGCTTTCAACTTTTGAAGACGACGCGACGGGGCTAGACCGGCGTCTGGTGACAGACCCGCAGCCTCAAATTCGAGTGCAAGACGAACTTCGTGCCATATGCCGTTATGCTTGCATACGCAAAGAGACTTCAATCTCCGGCAGCGTTCTCATACTTAGATTTTTCCTCGGTTACTTTCCAACCGAAGTAGCGCAATTGATACGTTGCCCGCGCAACGTAGTCGAAGTCCGGCTCAACTCCGCACGCCGTGAGGCGCAAGGATTCCTCGCCAATCCAAACTCGCTTACATCGTTTGCCCGAAGTTTTACCTGTCATACCCCGCGACTCTGCTCCGTCCAACATACATCGAATATATTGGACGAACTGCGACAAGAGATTTTCGCCGCGCAACGAAGCCCTTGCTTAACCTCAAGAGAACTACTAGACATTTACTCTTACGAGAAAGTTAAGCTGACATGTCGCGCGCTTAGTCATTTGGTGAGTTGTCCTTGCTGCTTAAACGAAGCAAGCAACTTGCTTGGATTGCAACCGTTGCACGAGAGAAATCCAAACGATGTTTTGGGAAGGGAGACTCTAATAAATCGTGGCGGTGCGGTTGATAAAGCGACTTCACCTGATAGGCTGTCGCCGAATGACGGCGGTAAGGTGAAAGCCGCTCATGGTTGATGCGGTGATATGAGACCGAAACTCCAAAGCGTAGGGTTGTCCGGTTCGCTATGCACAAACGCCGCCGTTGCAGGTTCCTGAAGAACAGTCCAAGCCCGTATTGCAAGGCGCACCGGACGCGCCGAGAGTCGCGGCATGAACTGCCATCGGTGCGACGATAGCGGAAATAAGCGGTAGTGTAACGGCGGCGGCGATTCCCGTGCGGCGTAGCATCAGGCGACGGGACAGTGCGCCATTAACAGCAGATTTTCCGGGTCGTTCGCAAAGAAGATTCTGCCGACTCAATTGTTTTAACCCGTACCAAATGAACTCTTCATCAACCGTCGAGCCAAGTTGATGGCTGAGTCGCCCGGCAAGTTGATTGATGTCCGCTCCGCCGTCACAGTTATGCCAGAGTAACGCCGCCGTTGCGTTAAGGCACAAAGCTTTATGATTGCTTTTGTCATATACAAGCGTTGCGTCATCCAATCTCTTTACAATCAAGTTCTCCTGCCGTGCAGACGGCTGGTAGTGATGTTCAAATTCCTCAGTGTCTAATCTCATATTTTCTCCTTGGCGCGTTAAATTTATCTAAGAATCTGCAGCCATCGCTTTACGCGGCAGCATCATGCGATGAGTATGTTTCGGTGGTAACGGCGGACATCTTGCGTTCTCTGCCAACAAAAAACAAGTTAAGTTTAAGTAACATACGGCAATGGTTCGGACACTTTTTAGAAAGCCGATTCCCGTAAGTTGTTAGACCTCTTGCATAAGTCGGATTTGGCGTTCTTCGGAAAAGCCGATGAAGCCGATATTTACTGACTTCTGCAATCGGTCAGAGTGACTATTGCAAGAGGTCTATTAAACTTTTCTTCGATTCAGGCGTGCCAATTTAATCGTGAGAGTCTTTAGTTTCGGCGGAATAAAAGTGTCATACGGAAAAGAATTACACTTCGGTATGCTAAACGGTTTCCGGCGCATCTTTGAGGTCGTGTTGGTCGTTATCTGGAACGATCCATTTCAAGCCGCGTGCGATCCAGTTTGTGAAGCCGATGAAGAGCAGCACGCCGAGGACGTTGAATGCGACATGCGCGTTGGCAATTTTGCGCTCCGTCGCCGCGTCTCCTGAAATCCATTCGGTTAAGCCGGTCAGTTGCACGATAAAAAGAATACCGAGCGCGACGGTGATGACGTTAAAAAGCAGATGAAACAATCCGGCGCGCACCGCTTCGCGCGTCCGCCCGATAGTGGCGACGAGCGTATCAGCGCAAGTGCCTATGTCAGCACCGAGCATCATCGCAATGCCCGCCGGTAAGCTGATCAATCCTTGACTCGCCAGCGTGATAATTAAACCGAGGGTCGCGGATGAAGATTGAATCAGCACCGTGACGGCTGCGCCCAAGAGCGCGCCGTACACAGGTCGCTCCATGCCCTTCATCCATCCGGCGAACGATTCGTGATCCTTGAGCGGTTCGACCGCCGCTCCCATCTGATGAAGCCCGAAGAATACTAATCCGATGCCGAGAACGATCAAGCCGACCTGCTGCCACCTCTCGCTCTTCGTGAGCATGTAGAGCAGAAAGCCTATGAGCAATAGCACGGGTGCGTACTCGTCAACATCGAAGGCATAGATTTGACTCGATATGGTCGTCCCGATGTTCGATCCCATGATGACGCCGAGCGATTGCGTGAACCCCAAAAGTCCTGCGTTGACGATGGCGATCACCATGATGATAGTCACGGATGAGGAATCGAGAATCGTCGTCGCGGCGGTGCCGGTGGCGACGCCCGCAAAGCGATTCGTCGTGAACTTGGCGAGCACGCGCTTCATCCCTTCACCCGCGACCGCCTTGAGTGCTTCGGAGAGCCGTGTCACGCCGTAAAGGAAGAGGACGAGTCCCGCGATCAAGCCGAGCGCGATTTTAATTACGCTAAACTCGCCCGCCCTTTTCTCATCCGGTGCCTCACCTTCGCCTGACCTCTGTGCGGAAGTCTGTGCTGCTTGGGCATGGGCGGGCGCGCTCAGAAGGTTGTAAGGACTTCGCACTTCACCGGCAATGAACAGCAGCGCGAACAGAGCACAGAGCCGCAGGCTTGAGTGGGCTACGAACATTTTTTTCGGTATTGGGAATGTTGATGGAAACATCATTTTGGGGATGGGGATAGACTCAGTTTAGCCCTCGCGCTTTATTTTGTGATTCGCGCAAGGACTTGCCGTGCGCGTCTGAACTGTTTCACAGCGATGTTAACGGCAGCTTGCGTATTGACTTCTTTCGGGAAACAAAACTTTGCTCTTTGATTTGAGTGACGTGCGGCGACGAAACGGTAATGCGCCGTTAAGCTGCCTGCAATCCGGCTGAAACATGCGAAGCGTAATCTTACCTTTGCCGTATCGCGCACTGCGGCGTTTGCACTGAGGATGATTATTAGAGGTTCCGACAAAGTTGGAGAAGGAAAGGCAGAGCGTCTCGGCTATAGTTAATGTGTGAAAATAAACTGCCTCAACCGACACTCTGCCCAGAGCATTAAAGCACTCTTTGGATTGCAGCCAAAAGTCTTAGCCGAAGTTCTAT
>JBGTMR010000119.1:0-14727 GCA_041743485.1 Pyrinomonadaceae bacterium | reverse complement strand
TCTTGTTTTCGGCGCATCACGAACATCACTATCGAAGGAGAATATAAAAATGTTTCGCTTTAAGAAAATCGGTGCTTTGGCTTTGACGCTCGCCTTTGCCGCGTCAGGAACAGTTTTGATTGATGACACAACGGCGCAAACCCGTCGCCGGACAACGCGCCGCCCTGTTGCCCGTCGCGCGGACACTTCGCGCACGTTTCTCGTCCCCAACGGTACGACTTTATCCGCCGTGTTGAACGACAGTTTGTCATCGAAAACCGCAGCGGTCAGCGACCGCTTTACCGCGACGGTGCGCGATAACTCACGCTTCGACGGAGCGGTTATCGAAGGCTACATCGCCAGTCTCAATCGTTCGGGTCGTATCAAAGGGCGTACCGAAATGAACCTTGCTTTTGACCGCATTCGGTTCAACGGACAGACTTACCGCTTCGCCGGATTCGTCGAAAGCGTGGACGATGTTGACGACGATACGCGCGTTGATAACGAAGGCAATATCGAGAACGAAAAGAGTCAGACGCGCCGCACGGGTGAACGCGCGGCGGTCGGCACGGGTGTCGGCGCGATCATCGGAGCGATTGCGGGCGGCGGCAAAGGTGCTGCTATCGGCGCGATTGTCGGTGGCGGCGCGGGCGCGGGTTCGGTTTATGCACAGGGCAGAGATGATCTTGAATTGCCGCGCGGTTCGGAACTCCGCGTGCGTTCCGGTTCGCCCCGATAATCCAAGTCCGACAAGTCAACGGATGACGAAGCCCCCGCGCATGATTCATGCGCGGGGGCTTCTGTTTTTAGTTTAAGAATTTCTATTCACCCCGCTTGCCGCAGAGCAATGTGGCTTTGATGGAAAACAGCCAAGTCCCGTCGGCGCGTTCGTCATCAATCAGGCTTATAAGGTTAGCGCGGGCTTGGTCGCGCGCGTCATCGGGCAGTGGTTCGAGCCAGCTTTCGGAAAGGAAATTTTGAACTAAAGGAGATTGCCAAAACTCCTCGCCCGATGCGAATTCAAAGTCTTCTCTGTTCGTCCACGTTTGAATTTCGTCCAAGCCTTGATGCGCGGCGAGTTGTTCGACGCGCACGACGGAAGGTGATTTGGCGATGAGGGATTCGACGATGCCCGCGTGTGATGAATCGTCGCCGCTTGCCAGTGCTTCCCAGTAGATTGAGTAAAATTCACCGAACGATGAGTACGACGGAAACGCGACGGCGACGGTCGCGCCCGGTGCGGCGACGCGCGTCATCTCGCGTAAAATGTCGGGCAGTAAATCGGGTGTGACGAGTGATGCGTTGGCGATGACGACATCGAAATTGCTGTCATCAAACGGCAACACATCGGGCTGACCGGGACGAAACGCGGGCATCGCGCCTTCGTCCACGAGCGTTGTTTTGGCTTCCGCGAGAGCGAGGCGTTCGGCATCGGAATCGGTGGCGACGACTTCGGTTTCGAGTCCGGCGCGTTGGCTGAGTTCGATGACATGCCCGCCCGTTCCGGCTTCGATATACAGCACGCGCCCGCGTTCGGGCAAGGTGACATGCTCATCAATCAGAGCGGCGAAACGCTCGTTCCAATCGGGAGCGACGTAAAGGTCATAAAGATATGCGAGTTCTCTGGTGTTCATAGAGTCCTGAAAAAGATATGCGTCAGTTGAGACTAATTCGGATGATAAAGCGCGTTATGAATTAGATGCCATATCGCTCTCAATCTTTCGCGCAACGTTGAATCATCGTTTCATACGCCGCATCATCGGGTAAAATCAGTAATACACTTCGCGTCTCGCGCTTGCCTCAAGGAACATCTTTCGTCGCTGCCTCGTCGGTTCAATATCGAGTTTTTCAGTTCTTAAAAACCTCGCCACAAACCTTTCGCCTTTCTCACGCTTCAATCTCGCCCAGCCTCGCCCGCGTCGCCCTTCATATAGCTTTCCTAAATGATTCGTAGTGGCTTTGATTCCGTTGTTCTATTTGAAATCTCAAATTTGAAATCTCAAATTTACAAATCACTTAGAAAGCCTATATTTAGCGGCGGCTCTCCAACACAACTTTCCGAATAACCCCCACTCAAGGAGAAGATGCTATGGCTACGTCCAAGAAAAATGGCAGTCCGAAAGCGACGGCGAAGAACGCGGGTGCGACCAAGCGACGCGCCGTGAATCCTAAAACAGTAAATTCTAAAACGATGGCAACGAAGGGCGCGGCGGGTGCGAGTTTTGGCGCGATGCGCGGCGGCAACCACAACGGTAGTAATGCCGGTGGTAACGGCGTCGCTTTAACCGATGCCAAAATCGTGATGGTTGATGTGCCGGGAAGCGCGAATGTGACCGAAGAATTCAAAGACAAGGTGATGCAAATCGCGGATCATCTCGGCACGAATCCGAACTATTTGATGGCGGTGATGAGTTTTGAATCCGGGGCGACGTTTAGCCCGTCAATTAAAAACGCCGCCGGAAGCGGAGCAATCGGTTTGATTCAGTTTATGCCCGCAACCGCGCGCGGACTCGGCACGACGACCGACAAACTCGCCGCGATGACCGCCGAACAACAACTCGATTTCGTCGCTCAACACTTCGCGCCGTTTCGCGGACGTTTGAAAACAATCGAAGACACATACATGGCGGTGCTGTTTCCGGCGGCGATAGGACGCGGCAGCGACCACGTTTTATTCAGACGCGGGACGCGGGTTTATGACCAGAATCGCGGGCTTGACCATGACCGCGACGGCACGATTACGGTCGGCGAAGCGGCGGACAAAGTGCGCGGGCGTTTGGGGGCGGCGGCGACGGGGACGGGCGAGATTTTGCGGCGCGGCGTGCGCGGCGCGGAAGTCGAAAAACTGCAAAACGAGCTTGTTGATTTAGGCTACTTGCGACGCGCGCAGATGGAATCCGGCTTAGGCACGTTCGGACCTATGACGGAAGACGCGCTCAAGAATTTTCAGGGCGACAATGCGCTTACCGAAAACGGAACTTACGATGCCGCGACGCAAACCGCGATGCGCCAACTGAACGAAGGCATCAAACGCGATTCACAAGGAGCGGTCGTGCGCGGTCTGCAATCGCGTCTCGTCGCGCTCGGTTACATCACGCTCGCGGAGATGACCGGCGGTCACGGCATCTTCGGACCCCGCACCGAAGCCGCCCTCAAAGCGTTTCAACTTCAACACGGCATCACTCAAAACGGTGTCTTGACTGACGAAACGTATCAGGCACTGCTCGCCGCGATTCCGCCCGCCCCTGTCATCGCGGCATCGAACGACAGCACGCGCGTTGATACGGTGCTGCCCGCCGAAGGCAGAGGCTTCACGACGTATCGCAGAGAACCCGGCGGGGCTGACCAGTACGGGCGTGCGCGCACGATTCGTTGCATACAGGAACTCGCCGAAAATTGGGCGACACGCCGCGTCACACCGCGCCTCTGTGTCGGTGACATCAGCCGTCGTCACGGCGGAGCGTTTCCGCCGCACGCGAGTCACCAGAAAGGCACTGACGTTGACTTTCGCCCGCTGACCAACAACGGCATCGAAGAACAGACCAACGTCGGAGCGGCGAACTACTCGCACGCCGCGACGCGCGAGTTTGTTCTGCTTACCAGAGAGATGTTTCCGACGGCGATGGTTTTATTCAACGACACACGCCTCATCAGCGCGGGCTTAACCAAACGCGCCGCCGGACACGATAATCATTTGCACGTCAGATTTAATTGAAATAGTAGGCAGAGGGCAGTAGGCAGTAGGCAGTGGTGAGCGAGCAGAGAAACACCAAGAGAACAGACTGCCTTTTTTAACTCCTACTGCCCTCTGCCTACTGCCTACTTCTTCCTACACGTTGAACCTGAAATTCACCACGTCGCCTTCCTGCATCACATACTCTTTGCCTTCACTTCTGAGCAAGCCGACTTCGCGGGCGGCGGCGGTCGAACCTAAGCGCACGAGGTCTTCGTAGGACACGATTTCGGCGCGGATGAAGCCGCGTTCGATGTCGGAGTGGATGACGCTGGCGGCTTGGGGGGCGCGTGTGCCTTTCGGAATCGTCCACGCGCGGGCTTCTTTTTCTCCGGCGGTTAAGAACGACATCAGACCGAGAAGGCGGTACGCGCTTTTGATGAGTTCGTCCACGCCGCTCGAAGTGACGCCGAGTGAATTAAGGTAATCAGTGCGTTCTTCGGGTGCGAGGGCGACGAGTTCGGCTTCAAGATGGGCGCAAATCGGGACGACTTCGGCGGCTTCCTGCGCGGAGATTTCGCGCACCGTTTGGACGTGCGGATTCGTATCGGGATTGGCAAGCGTCGCTTCGTCAACATTGGCGGCGTAGATGGTCGGCTTGGTCGTCAAAAGAAAAAGCGTGCGCGCGGTGATGCGTTCATCGTCGGTTAGGGTGACGGTGCGGGCGGGCAATCCTTCGGCGAGTGTCGGGTAGATTTTCTCGATAACGGCGAGTTCGGCGAGGGCTTCTTTGTTGCCGCCTTTGGCGTTCTTTTGCGCGCGGTCGCGGCGTTTCTCAATACTCGCTAAATCGGCGAGGGCGAGTTCGATGTTGATGGTTTCGATGTCGCGGCGCGGGTCAACCGAGCCTTCGACGTGGATCACGTTTTCATCTTCAAAGCAGCGCACGACTTGCACAATCGCATCGGTTTCGCGGATGTTGGCGAGGAATTGATTGCCCAAACCTTCGCCTTTCGACGCGCCGCGCACGAGTCCGGCGATGTCCACAAATTCGACGGTCGCGGGGATAATGGTCGCCGTTTTGACGACAACGGCGAGTTTGGCGAGGCGTTCATCGGGGACGGGAACGACGCCGATATTCGGCTCGATGGTCGCAAACGGATAGTTGGCGGCGAGTGCCGACGCCGAAGCGGTGAGGGCGTTAAAAAGCGTTGACTTGCCGACGTTAGGCAGTCCGACGATACCGGCACGAAGCATGTTATGACTCCAAGTGTTAAGAGGTTATGAGGTTCGGATGTTAGAGGTTACTTAAAGGAATCGTCAAACTATGCTGTCATGCTTGGACGTGAGTTTGCGCCGTGTGATGTGGTTCGGCATAATCCGCGATTCGTTCATGTGATACAGAATACGAATCTCAAATTTGAAATCTCAAATCTTAAAATTCTAATCCCTTCATGCTTGCTTCCCTTGTTTTGACTTTGTTCGCCGTGATGAGCGGCACTTTGTGTACATACTTTTATGACGACACGGACGACGGCACGACGCGCGCGGTCGTGGTGTGGCGCATTGCCGCAGGGTGTGCGACGGGTATGGCGTGGCTGGCAATCGCGGGTTTTGCGGTCGCTTCCGTGATAGGTATGACGGGGTGGACGATAATCGCCGCCGCCGCGCTGGTCGTCTTGCCCGCGATACTGTTGATGACGTTTTGCCCGCAGCTTATAAGTTACATGCGGCGCGATGCGCGGATTTTGTTTATAGCGAACGGCGAAGGCGGGCGGCGAGGTTCTGTGCATCATCGCATCGCGCATCGCGTCGTGTGGGGCATGGTGGCGATGGTTCTGTTCGCGGTGTGTCTCAATGTTTATTTCGAGCGGGCAAGCGGAATCTACACGGGGTTTGAAACGAACCTCGGCGACATGCCGTTTCACGTCAGCATCATCAACGGCTTTGCGAAGGGCGATAACTTTCCGCCGCAGCACACGGAGTTCGCGGGCGTGCCTTTGACGTATCCGTTTCTGGTAGATTTCGTCGCGGGTCTGTTCGTGCGTGCGGGGGCGACGATGGGCGATGCATTGCTGGTGGAAAACTTCGCGTTGATGATGGCGTTCGTCGTGTTGATGGCGACATGGGGCGCGGAGTTTGCGCGAAACAGGTTTGATGAAAGCGGATTAGATAAAAGAGGAACTGTTAAAGAACATCGGGGACGAGGGCGCGCGGTCGGACTCGTCAGCGTCGCTTTGGTGCTTTTAAGCGGCGGGCTTGGATGGGTGATGTTCTTGCGTGAACTTTACGCGGGCGGCGTGTCAAATCTGTTCGCGTTGCTCGGCAACTTGCCGCATCACTATACGATTACGGGGTCGCAGTTTCGTTGGGGCAATGCCGTTGTCGTGTTGCTTGTGCCGCAGCGAGGTTTGTTGCTTGGGATGCCGTTGTTTCTGATTATCGTGACGCTGTGGTGGCGCGTGGTGCGGGATAGTCGGAACGATGAAGATGTTCAATTTCAAATTCTAAATTTCAAATCTGAAACCAAACATTCGGGCAAATTAGACCAAGAAGAAAAGGGAAGTCGCCGGAACAAACAACGCCGGACGACGCATAAGACGCAAGGGAAAAAGAGGGAATTAAAAGACGCAAAGTTGAAAGGCGTTGGATTAGAAAATGCAACCTCGAAAGGTGCGGGCGGGTTGCTTCCCGCTGATGACGCGGCGTGGCGATGGTCGCCCGACACGCGAAGGATGTTGGCGGCGGGTGTGATGACGGCGATGCTGCCGCTAATCCACGCGCACTCATTTCTCGTCCTGATAGGGGCGGCGGCGTGTCTCGCGGTGTTGTTTCCGGGGTGGCGGCAGTGGGCGATTTACTTCGTCGCGGCTTTGACGCTCGCGTTGCCGCAACTCGTGTGGGCGATGAGCGGGAGCGCGGTCAACACTTCGGACTTTATCGCGTGGCAAGTCGGTTGGGACAGCCGTTCGACGAATGTTTTCGTGTTCTGGTTTCTTAACGCCGGACTGTTTCTGCCGTTGTTGATAATCGCGCTTGTCTTGGCGGTTAAGAACTTCAATCAAGCGGGCGCGCATGGTGAAAGCGATGACCGGCTCGTCTCAAGTTGGTTCGTCCCAAATCAAGCGGTGTTGTTCTATGTGCCGTTCGGTTTATTGTTCATCGCTACCAACTTGTTAAAACTTTCGCCTTGGGTGTGGGACAACATCAAAATGATTTTCTGCTGGTACGTCGTCAGCGTGCCGCTTGTCGCGTTGTTGATAGTGACGGCTTGGGAACGGGCGGGCGATTTGACGGGCGTGGTGCGCTTCGCGTCGCGCTTCGCGGTGTTCGCGGTGTTCGTGGTGTTGACTTTCGCCGGAACGCTCGACGTGTGGCGGGCGGTGTCGGGGGCGATGCCGCAGCAACTTTTCACGCCGGAGGCACAAAGCTTTGCGCGCGTCATCGAATCGCAGACCGCGCCGCAGTCGCTCATCCTTCACGCTCCGACTTATAATCACCCGACTTATTTAACGGGAAGGCGCACGCTCGTCGGTTATCCCGGTCACTTGTGGACGCACGGCTTGGACTACATCGGGCGTGAAAAAGAGATTGAGCGCATTTACGCCAACGCCCCCGACCGCAGGGCTTTGATTGCGAAGTACGATGTGAATTACATCGCGGTCGGTGTGGACGAACGCGCTGCGATGAAGATTGATGAAGCTCTTTTCAATGATTACAAATTAGTGGGAGAAGTCAGTGGCTACCGTCTCTACGAAGTCAAACCGTAAAACCGCGAACCGCAATAAATCGCAACGCGGACGCGCATCGAACGGCACGCAAAACGAATTACCGTCGCCCTTTGTGATGTCGGAGATGTGGTGGCGTTCGGCGTGTCTCGCGGTGCTGATTATCGCCGCCGCGTTTCGTTTTTACGCCCTCGACTTAAAGCCTATGCACCATGACGAAGGCGTCAACGGGTTCTTTCTGACGAACCTGATTCGGCTTGGAAGTTACCGTTACGACCCGGCGAATTATCACGGTCCGACGCTCTATTATCTCGCGTTGCCGTTCACGAATTTCATCGGTTTGAATGAATACGCGGTGCGCGGTTTAACGGCAATCGCGGGCTTGGGTATGGTTGCGTTGCCGCTTGCGCTCCGGCGGCGCATAGGTTCGTTCGGTGCGATTGCCGCCGCGCTTCTGCTCGCGGTGTCGCCCGGCGCGATTTACTACTCGCGTTACTTCATACACGAATCGCTGTTCGCCTTTTTCACCGTCGCTATCGTCGTGTTTGCGTTAAGGTATTACGACGATGACAGGCGCATCGGTGATTTGTTCGGGGTGACAATCGCGGCGGCGTTATTGTTTGCGACAAAAGAGACGGCGTTCATCTCAATCGGCGTGTTGATGATTGCCGTCGCGTTCGCGCATTTTTACACAAGGGGAAAATCACGGGGACGCCTGACGGGTAACTTTGCGAATAGCTGGAGAGACAAGCAGGGCGGCAAACTTCGTATTATCACGCTCGGCTTGAGTATGATATTGGTTTTTCTCGTCATTAACGCGCTTTTGTATTCTTCGTTTTTCACCAATCCGCAAGGCATCGGTGACGCCGTTTCGACATTTAAGATTTGGACGCGCACCGGAACGAGCGACTTTCATCGTTACCCGTTCTGGACTTATCTCAAGTGGCTGGCGCAGGAAGAATCGGCGTTGATGACGCTCGCCGCTGTGGGTGCGGGTTTCGCTTTGTGGTCGGGTCGCAACCGCTTCGCCGTATTCGCCGCGTTGTGGGCGGGCGGCATCGTCGCGGCGTATTCGCTTATCCCGTACAAAACACCGTGGCTCGCGCTCAACTTTCTACCCGCCTTTGCGATTATCGCGGGCTACGGGCTTGAGCGTTTAATGATGTCGGGACGTGCGAACTTCGGTTCATATATTCCCGCGTTCGCCTTGCTTCTCATCGCCGCGCTCGTCGGTGCTTATCAAGCATACATACTCAATTTCAAAGCTTACGACGATGACCGTTACCCTTATGTCTATGCCCACACACGGCGCGATGCTTTGCGTCTGGTTGCCGACATCGAACGCCTCGCCGCCGAAAACCGTGCCGAAAAATCATCGTCAACTTCAGTCGCCGACAACATTTTTCGTGACACGGTGACGAGCATCAGCATCGCCGCCCCTGAATACTGGTCGTTGCCGTGGTACTTCCGCGAATACAAACTCGTTCAATATCCACCACGCGAACCCGCCGCCGCGACCGAACAAGTGTTGATAACTTCCACCAACCAAAAACGAGAAGCTGGCGCGCTTTTAAGCGACACTTATCAAGAATACGGAACTTATACTTTGCGACCCGGCGTTGAGATTGTGCTTTATCGCCGCCGTGCGCCGTAAAGCCGCCGCACGTCGTCGGGCTTTAATTCAAGCATAAAAGGCTTGTCTCATTTCACGTCCCGATGTAATATCCGGCACATAAATTTAACAACTCGCCCTCGCATTCGCGTTTCTGCACGCCGCGAGAGCGTCTTGTAATAACTGCCGCCAAGTTGAGGTACGTTTTGCTTGGACGACTTTTGATGATAATCCACGCTCGTAATTAGTCCGGTGCTTTTGTATCTGGTTTCTACCGGAGCCGTGTGATATGCCAATCGTCGAAGTTGACGGTCAAACGCCGTTCTGCCGCAGTTCACTTTCGAGCTACCTCGAACCCGGAATAGACAGCCAAAGGAAGCCTATAATGATTAGCGGACAATCGAAACAACGACGCACATTCGGTTCACGACCCGGACAAAAGTAATGTCGGGTTCATCAAAAAGTAGATAGTGTGAAGACGCATCCGCCACGCATATTTCTCACGGCGGATGCGTCTTCATGATACTGAATCTCGATGAAGTTAATGTTGGAAAGTAACCTGGTTTTAGTAAAGGGAATTGATTTCGATATGACTAACAAAGCAACCCAAGTCAAACATCGCTTGCCCGCCACGCTTATCATTGCCTTGTGCCTAAGTGTGTCATGTTTGATTATGCCGCGCGCCGGTGTATCGGGCATGTCCGCTTTGAAAAGCGTGCGAAGTGACATACATGGCATTCGTCTCGGTATGACGAGTGCCGTAGTACATAAACGCTTGGAGAAAATCGGGCGTAAAGAACGCGACGAACGCAAGCGACAGGAAGTTTGGGTGTTGAATAACGACCCACGGTATTCGCATATCATCGTCGGCTTCGACCCCGATATGAAACTTCGTTACGTGACCGCCCTCGCCCGCAAAGACGCAGCCGCGCGGAATGTCACATACTCCGAAATCGGCGATGTCAAGCGTGCGGCGGAGCGACAAACACTGCCGAATAATTATCAATACATCTGGAAGATTAAGCCGCAACGCAACGAACCCGAAGGCATTGTAGTTGTGCGTGGAACCGACCGGGAACATCTCGCTTCATTCTCGATTAAAAAAGTTGCCGCCGGTGAAGATTAATTTCCGCATAAGGAATTACGAAGGTTTAATCGCTTAACAGCTTGCGAACAAGCCTCGAACCTTACATGTTTGTTCGGATAACCGAAGTTATTCGTTTGACGGTCGCAATTCGGTGTGGTAGTTTGCGCCTCATTAAAAAACTTTCTTCAACACCTCGCAGCTTAACTTGCGGCGAAACTGATTCTGTTTCCGGTGTTAAGTTCTGCTCTCAGCCGATGTATCGAACCGCATTCTGCTGAGAACGGTTTCGGCAGTAGCCGAACACGCAGCAATTTGATTGGCGGCAATTTAAGATTTTGATTTACCGTTCGCCTTTTATCTGCTCATCTGTCGTCCATTGTTGCCTCACGGAACTATTAGGCGGTTTTTGAATTTTACTCACTGAATGTCTCAAAACGAAAGCTTTACATTCGTGCCTCTATGGTTAGACCTGATTATCATTCCGGTAAAAACCTCTCGACTTCGCGCCCCTCACAAAGGCTCAAACACTACAACTGAATTTGTATAAGGATTTGATATGAAAACATTTCGCCTGACGCATCGTTTATTGTCCCTGAAAGTCCGTAGCTTGATTTTCCTTTTAGTCGCGCTTGCCGTCGTGGGCAGCGCGATTCCTGTTTTTAGAGCGTTCGCTTCTGACCCGCCATCCGGCACGCTTAGCCCATCAGGTCCGGTCGCTCCGTTCACCGGGACATTTCGGGGTACGGCGACAGGCGGCGCATCAGAGAGCGAAGCGACCTGCGTTGAGGGAGTCAACTGCGATACCTTCACACTGACCATCGGAGGTAGCCCGGCAGATTGGACGAATAAGAAAGCTCGCATTCAAATCAACTGGCTAACTCCCGCGACCGACTACGATCTGTTCCTTCATAAAGACTCGAACGCGGGTCCGGGTGTCGCTTCATCGGCTCAAGGCACAACGACGAGCGAGGCAGTCGAAATCAGTCCGAGCGAAATCGGCACGGGCGTCTATACCGTGCATGTCGTGTACTTCGCCGGAGGCGGTCCCGGCGACCAGTTTAACGGTACGGCGAGTGTCGTCGTGCCGCCGGGAAGCGAACCCGTCGTAACGGGTCCGGCATCGTGTACCGAACCGGGTACGCTCGTCACGAACGACCCGATCAACGATCAAACCGGCGCGAACTCGGCTGACCCAAGCGCGAGTCAGAATCAAGAATTCGATTTGCGCTCGCTGTTTATCGCCGAACCTCCGGGCGCGACCAACCCGCTCACGTTCGCCATCAGCGTCCGCCGACTCGACATGGTTCCGCCGCAAGGCGTGTGGCGCGCTCAATTCACCTTCAACGGAATTAACTACTTCGTCGCCGCCGAAAGCGGTACGACCGGCGGACCCAACGACGTGACTTACAGCTATGGCACAAGCGTCGGGACGATGCTTACAACTGTCGGCGCGGCAACCGGGCGCGTTGATCTGGAAACGCAAACCTTCTACATAACCGTGCCGCGCGCCGCTGTTGGCAATCCGGCGGTCGGACAGCCCCTGACCGACGTGTTTGCGCGCACGCAAGTCTTCGTCGGCGCACTCGGCACCGGCGGCTTCGTCAATGTTGATACGACGCGCAATGCGAGCGATTTGAAGTCTTACACAATTAAAGGTAACGCCGAATGTATGGTGGCACCGGGCGGTGGCGGTGGCGGCGGCGGCGGCGGAACGACTCCCACGTCGCGTGTCTTCACCGGTACGTTCCCAGCATTCGCCAACTTCGCTGCCCCTGAAACTCTCGGCAACGGTGCGGGCGAACCGACGCTCGGCGTCAACTGGGAAACCGGCAAGATTTTATTCATCGCCGGTCTGGAAGTCCTGCGCGTCACGGTCAACGACTGTACCGCGCCTGCCACCGCGCTGTGGGAGAGGACAAACCAGACGACGACCAACGTCAACACCTTCGACCCGATTCTGTTTACCGACAATGACACAGGCGACGGCAAGGACGCCGCAGGCAACAACGCGCGGACGAACCGCACCTTCGTCTCGCAGTTGATTCCTTCGCGCGGCAACAGTTTCTTTGAGTTCACCGACAACGACGGCGCGAACTACACGGTAAGCACGACGATGGGCGGACTTAACTCCGGCGTTGACCACCAAACGGTCGGCGGCGGTCCTTACGCGAGAAACCCCGACGGTACGCTCAAAGGCGGAGCTATTCAGACGCCGCGTCCCGGCGTCAACGATAAATTTCCGAACGCAATCTACCCGAACGCCGTCTATTACGCTTCACAGGACATCGCTCTCGCAGAACTCTCACGCAGCGACGACGGCGGCTTGAACTTCAATCCTGCCGTGCCGATGTACACGCTTGCCGACTGTAACGGTCTGCACGGTCACGTCAAGGTTGCACAGGACGGCACCGTCTATGTCCCGAACAAAAGCTGTACAGGGCAAGCGGCGGTCGTCGTCTCCGAAGACAACGGCGTGACCTTTGATGTCCGCCGCATTCCGGGCAGCACGGCGGGCGATAACGATCCGTCGGTCGGCATCGGCGCGGTTGACCCGGCAACGGGCATCGCTCCTATTTATGTCGGCTACACCAACGGCGACGGACACCCGCACATCGCCGTCTCGAAAGATAGAGGCTTGACGTTCACCGATGACTACGATGCGGGCGAACCCTTCAACATCAAGCTCTCGGTCTTTCCGGCAGTCGCGGCGGGCGACCATGACCGTGCCTCGTTCTTCTTCCTCGGAACCTCAACCGCTGGCGACGGTACGGGTACGGACGCCGCTGGCAACGCGCCTAACACTCAAAACGGATTTAGCGGAACATGGTTCGGCTATATCGCTACAACTTACGATTACGGTAAAACATGGGCGGTCGTCCAAGCCACCGGCAAAGACCCGGTTCAGCGCGGTGTCGTCTGCACCAACGGCACAACCTGTCCGGCAGGAACTCGTAACCTGCTCGACTTCAATGATCTGGCTATGGATGCAAAGGGACGCCCCGTCGCCGCCTTTGCCGACGGCTGTATCAGTGCCGGTTGTATCAACGGCGTTGACAAAAACGGCGACGGCGCACTCACGCGCGCCGACAACGACGGCACGGACAAAGCGACCATCATTCGTCAATCAACCGGCAAAACACTTTTAAGCGCATTTGACAACGAACCGGCTTTCCTCGCTTCACCGGCGATTGATGTGACTTTCAACCCGGAGACGAACCGCGTCCGCATCACGTTCCAGCCAATCATGGGTGCCTCAGGGTACAAGGTGTTCCGCACCAGACAGGGCGGCGCGGAAGAACTGCTCGCCACCTTACCGGCAGACGCCACGTCCTACGAGGACAGCGACCCCGGCACGAATCCGACGACGAATGGTTATCGCGTCGCCGCTTTCACCGGATCGCCCGATATGCCTACGGCGCAGAGCGGTCAAGGCGAGTGCGCCATCTCGGTGAATCCGCGTCTCATTGAAAGTTCGTGCGACTTACCCGGCGTCACAGTCTCCACAGACGCGGCGGCGGATACTGTACAAGGTGGAACTCCGAGCCTTGATTTACAAACAGTTTCGGTTTCCGAACCGTTTAACATTGACGGTAAAAACCGTGTCACCTTCTCCTTGAAGGTCGCCAGTCTCTCCACGCCGCCGACCGGCGCGTATTTTATCGTCTCAAATCGGCAAGTACCGACTACCGATCCCACCGGAATGGCTGGTACTGACCGCAACTACGTCGCCATGAGGTCTAGTGGTGGCGTCGCAACTTACGAATACGGCGAAGTCATCCAACCTTCTGCCAATACGATAGTGAAGAAGGGTGACAACACTAGCAACCCGGATATTATCAGCGGGACATTCACATCCGACGGATTGATTTCTATCACCGTCGTAACCGACCCGGTTCTCGAAAATGTTCAACCCGGAGCCAGCATCAGCGGCATCTATGGCGAAACCTTCGCCGATACGCAGCGGATGACGATTACGAAGGCTTCCGCTTTCGATTTATCTACCGATGGCATTTACCAGCTTATCGGCAGCGCGGCATGTGCAACTCCGGCGGTAGATTTAGGGTTAGAGGGGGATGTAACGACACCGCTGCCCGACGGTGACGGAGTGGTGAACACGCTTGATGCGGCGCAGACGCAGCGTTATGCGGTTGGTCTTGATTCGGCGTCGCTGGCGATGTCAAACGCCCGCCAGCGTGCCGACACCGCACCGCTGGGGACGCTGGGCGACGGCAGTGTGAACACGCTTGACGCGGCGCAGACGCAGCGTTACGCCGTCGGGTTAGACGGCTCACCGAAGGCGGCGGGCGGTCCGGGCGGTGCGATGCCGTCGGTTGCCGCCAGCAACCCGTTGTTGAAGTCGCGTTCAGGCTTCAGCACACCGCAGGGGCAGGGCGGTCAAAGCGTGGTGCGTGTGATGAGCGTGACGACCGGCTCGAACCCGAACGCGACGAGTACGGTTGATGTGCCGGTTATCCTTGACGCGACGGGCAGAGAGAACTCGGTTGGATTCAGTTTGAACTACGACCCGACACGGTTGAGCAGTCCGGTGGCGCGGCGCGGTTCGGCGGTCTCGTCGCCGCAAGAGAGCCAGCCGTCACTAGCGCAAAACGCCTTAACGAGCAATAACAGCGACGGCACGCGCAGCATC
>JBGTMR010000118.1:0-18797 GCA_041743485.1 Pyrinomonadaceae bacterium | reverse complement strand
TAAAACGCGCGTCGGAGCGCAACATCCGACTCAAATGCGCGGGGTCTATGGCTATCAGTTCGCAGAGTCGGCATTGCGTGACACCGTACTTTTTGAGTAAAGATTTTAGGTAATCCTGAAAAGTCATGTTCCCCTCACCGCCCGCGAGGTTTTCATGTTTGAAGTTGCGTGGGGCGGGTCGTCGCTGAAGTCCAGCGTTAGGTTTCTTTCTCAATCGAAAGGCAAAGCGCAAATAGCATCGCGCCCCCGACCAAAAAAGATACGGCAATTTGTTTGTCGTTGATGTTGATGAGCGAGTTGACTACCATCATCACCGCCCCAAAAAATAATTTACCTTTGTTGATTCTCATAATCCCGAAACCTAACAACGCCGCGCATCACCTGACCGCGAATAGCGCGGTTCTCATCTTCTATGGTTCGTCGCGGCAGGTGATGCGCGGCGTTCGACCGAATTACTTGAATCCAATGCGGCGTAAGACAATTTTTTCCGCGCATTGGTCGAGTGTAACGCCAAGCTTCGTAAAATCGGGGTCGTCGTATTTTTTACCTGCCGCTTTGAAAGCTTCCGCGACCTGCCGCATCTGCCGGACGTTGCCGCGTTTGAAAAGCATGTACATGTCTTTCATCAAGCGACGAATCTTCCATTGAAAGTATTTGAAGATTAGCCACTGCTTTAACCGTCGCATAGTTTTCTCCACGTATCGTGCGGTCGCTTCATTGTGCTAATCGTCGAATGCTTCGCCATCCGACGATGTGGCGCGTGCCGTCCTCAAACTCAATCATGATGCTGCCCATCTTGCCACGCGCAATAACCCGACATGACTGGTTGCGTCGTTCCGGCAATCGGCATTTCAATCGCCAGAAGTGCGTCATCTTAGGCTTTGACATCGGGCAACTTCTTGTCCGGGTCTCTCCACCACTCAATACCCGCTCTAACCATCAACGCCATTCTTGAATGTGTATAACCCTGCCACCGGATGCACCATCTATCGTTGCGCCAAATTACTTTGCCACCTGTAATTTCCACTATCGCGCCGCTCATAGTTCTTTCCTGCGTGGCGCGCGGCGGCGGCAGCATGATGATGTCCGGGCTAACGCTGTGCCGTCCGAACATCAAATGCCTGCTGACTCTGACCCAATCCGAGTGTTCCTTTCGATAGAAAGTGATTTCCATGTCGCCCCAGTGCGGGCTGTCATTTTCGGTCAGAGTCTCTGTGTAATGCAGCGGTTCGTACACATAAACCAGATTGCCATCTACTTCATACTCGCCTTCGGCGTGCCAGACCGAGCAAAAGCGGCTCATGCTGAAAGGCTTCATCGGACGACCTCCATCGGAGCGCACGCGCGCGGGGTGAAGCTGCTTGTGCGTTCGCCGAGTAGGAAATCCAAATCGGCGATTGACAACCATGCTTTGCCGCCACACATAAACTCCGCGCCCCACGAATTGCAGAGCCGCACCGCGCCGGGCGTGCCGTCTGGACAAATCATGTCAAGGTCATAGCCATGCACGAGAAGGGCGTGCGCGCCCATGCTTCGTTCGCGTGTGGCTCGCAAAAAATAGTCGCCGTAAATCGGCTGATAAAAGCGCATTCCCTCGTGCATGAACACGCCGATGACGACGGGTCCGACGTACTGCAACCACTTAACGGCTTCGGCGGCGTTTGCCGCCCAATAGTAATTCGGTAAATAACCCTCACGTTTAAGCACTCGCGCGCCTGTGAGAATTGATGTGCCGCCGCCTTTCTTCGCGTCTTCGGCAAGGTATTTTCGATGCAATTCAACGGGCGTGAATCCGGGTCGCTGCGGCTTAGGCGACGACAACAGCAGTTGATAAAAAGCGTGCGCGACACAGCTTTCGTCATCCGGTTGTGCCAGCACTTCTCCGGTTCGCCATATCCACCGGCGCGGCGGCGCGGGCGCATTGCTCTCGATTAGGCTTAACTGCGCGCCCATCTGAAACTCGCTGTTGCGTTCGTCCGCGCGCTCGGCGACTGCATCATCGGAGACGGTATGCATCTCCGGTTTAATCACATTGCCCGATGGCATAACAGCAAGGTCACAAGCGTCTTGTTCCTCTTCGTTGCTGGTGTGCGTGATCGCCGCAGGTATTGCAGACGGCAGAGCGTTGTACACATCTTTCTTGAACAGATTTTTGATTTTTTGAAACAACCTTTTCAACATTACGTCACGTCTCCTTATTCTTTATTTTTGGTTGTGTCTTTAACGCGACAGAATTGAATCGCGTATTTTGTCGCGCGTTGAATCTCCGACTCCCAATCCGAGTGTCGGTATTCGTGACTTTCCGGCATCGGGGAATACTTCCCGCTTTCATCCATCCATTTGCCAAATTCGTCCTCTGCTTGTTGGCACAAAACAACCATTCCTGATTCAGTTGGAATGCCTGTCGCCTCAATCCATTCGGTGACTTCAACCTGCAACGCGCCGCCGCATTCCGGGCAGGTCGCAACCTCTGCGGGCAACTTAAAAGAATTATCCAACTCGTCGCTCCTCTCGTCTCACGTCCTCAAGCCAACAGATTTCATCAACCGGAACTTCCACCGGCTTGCACATTCTCGTGTCCGGCATCCTCACACCGATAAGTACCGTTCCGGTTTTCGGCAACCCGGCGATTAGAAACGCGCCTTGTTGCACGCCTTCGCCAATCGTCCAGACGACGCGCCGCATAATGTCCTCATCCGTGAGTGCGTCAAGTTCAATCATGTCGTCCATCTCTTTGCGCGTGAATCGAAAAAAGATATGTCGCGCTTTAATTGCACGAGTTTATTCACCGAGAAAGTACGAAGTTGCTTTATACATTGCGTTGATAGTTCTTCGGCATCCGTGACGGTGTTGTGAACGCGCAACGGTTCGGCAAACTCAATAATCGCTCCGGCATCCGGTTGAATTGCGGCAATGATTTCTTCCTTTTCACCATATTTGGCATAAAGCATCCAGCCGTTTTGTTCGCGCACAAGCCGATTTGCGCGGGCGTAAGTAACTGTTATTCCAGTAGAAAAACGAACTTTAATCATCGCTTGGCTTCCTCTCTATGCTCTTGGCAGTAATCAACATCCTGCCCGTCAACGTGCGTCGCGTGAGTTGTACAAACCGGACGGTCGCACGTCTTGCCTTTGCCCGTCGGGAAATCGCAAAGCTGCGTTCCGGCGCGTTTGCAGTAAGCGCACCGCTTGGGCTTGCGTCCCGCCGACATGCGTATGTGTCCGTAGATGGGTTCGCCGCCTTCGCTCTGAAGACGAAACCCATAACAGCCGCCGCGCCCTTCGTCGTATCGTTTCTTTTCTTCGTCGCCGAGAATTTCAAACTCGACGCGGCGTCCTTCGTGGTCTAGCTCGTCAGGTTCTTCTGCACCAAGCAATGTTGGTTGAAAAGCCATAATCAATGCGCTCCCGGCTTCCTCACTCTAATTGGTTGGTTCGGATTCTTCGGGTCAACGAGCGTGCCTTGACGAATCACGCGGTCGAGCAGCCGCTTCGTCAGGTGAACGTCGTGCAGACAATAATCAATGACTTGACCGATGTTGCCGCGTTGAAAAGCAAGCGGAGCATCCGCACCGTTTCCAACTTTCCCGGTGCGGAAGTTCGCTTGGCACATCGCATCAAGGCTGTATCCGCCGTGCGTCTGGAAATTGAACTCATCAGACAAACCGAGTCCGCGCCAAATCTCCGTCAACAAATCGTATGAAAGGGCTTCCGGGACTGCCAGCATATTTGCCGCCAACACACGGTTATCGAAACGCGAGTTATTGAAGCCGACGACCACATCGTGAGTCTCAACAAGCTTCGGAAAGAGGCTGATATTGTCGCGGCTAAAGACCCTCGTGCGGTCTGTTTTGTAGTCATAGCAGCAGATAACTGCGATGCCCATTCCAACGTAATCATGCCAGCCCTCACAATACGTCACGTTCGATTGGCGCAATCCATCGCGTGGCGGAACGGCGTTGATGATTTCAAGGTCGTAAATTAACAAGATTGCACCTCCGGCATTTCGTTCCACTCTCGCCCGTCTAGCATCCGTCCGGCGGCACGCTTGCCGACACGCTGTAATAAGCGATACGGCACGTCTTTTCTGCCAAAGCGTGGATTAGTAATCATCTCGCCGTCCGGTGCGACGTAGTAGTAATTGCCGCCAAGAGGAAGTTTGGTGTGTGGAGTTATTTCGATTGTTTGCGTCGGGCTATCGCCGTCAACTTCCAGAAACTCACCGTGCTGTTTGAAGAAAAACGACACGCCTGCCGCTTGGCACTGGTCACGAAGATGGCGAAACCAATCGGGATGCGAAGGTCGGGCTAAGCCGCCCGACTCCCCGCCCGCAATTACCCAATCAATTCTGCGGCGCATATTGGCGTAATTTAATTCTGGTATATCAATCGCTCCGAGCATCGGTTCGCAACTAAGAAACCGTCTCGCGGCAAGCGTGCGACACAGTAAATCAACACGCTCGTTGGCAGCTTCTTGGTTCTCAACCGACACGCCGAGCCACACATTGCGTAAGGGCAGCGTTATACGATTAGCGTTGATAAGCTTGCCGACACCTTCAATCTGCGCCATCGCAATAAGATGGCGAATCATGAAACCAACATCGTCGCGCTCAAGATAAAGTCTCATACGCGCCGGACGTTTCGTTAAAACCTGAAACGTATGCTGCGGACACATCGCCATCACTGCGAAAACCTTGTCTATCCATAAATCCGTTACGGAGTCATGGAATAAATCGCTCATGCTGTTGACAAAAATAAGACGTGGGCGCGTCCATCGCATCGGCTGTGTCAGCGCGCCCTCGTCAAGGTTCACAACGCCCGTCCAGTTTTTGCCGTTGGGGGTCGTGGTGTTTGCATATTTCGTTGAAATCCTCTCGTTTGGATTTCCGGCGAGCCGATGAGCGTCTTTAATGGCGTAGCAATTTTTGCAACCGCTACTGACCTTCGAGCAGCCCGCTATCGGATTCCACGAAGCCGAACACCATTCGATTGATGATTTATCGCCCATGACTTACTCCTTAAATCGCGTCGCAGCATTCGCGCACGAAACGGTCAATTGCGTCCTTTGCCGGGTAGATACCTTGCCCGGCAGCTTCATCCAAAATCATCTGGCAACGTTCAGTATCAACCTGTATGTTGGTCGTAATCAGTCCGTAAATTCGCGCACTATCCACAGCCAGTGCGCCTTCGGCGGCGTCAACCGCGACCTGCCACTCTTGTTTAGTTTTCGGGTATTTCATCAGTCGTTCCTTCCTCGCTTGGTGCAGCTTCTTTCGCCGCCCTCAAGAACAAAAAAATGTCGTTCAAGTGTCCGACATACTGGACGCGCTTGGATTTTGGTAGTGCTTCAAAAATCTCCTCGACCGCCGTGCGGGTTTCTGCCGCCTCTTCTTTTGTAAATTCACCTTGAGCCATTAGTTTTTCCTTTCCCCTATTTCAAGTTTTGATTTCAGTGTCGGGATATAAGCATTCGTGTCTCGACGCGAGATGCGCGTTGCGCCAGCCTCGCGCAAGTCTTTGTTGGCGGCGACGGTTAAAAGAATCATCGTCAAACTGTTCGCCTGACGCGGTGTAAGCATCGCCGGATTCGGACGCTTGAAACGCTCGGCGATGAACTCGGCGCGAGTTTCGACGCTCCAATTCAGGTAATTAAAAATCTTGCCGATAGTGAAAACCTGTTCGCTTCCGGCGAGATGATGGATGTCAGCGGTCGGGGCGACGGACGGCTTAGTTTCGACGGGACGCGGGGATTCTTGCCGACGGCGAAAACCATCAAGCACGACTCCAAGTTGTTTGTCGCTCAAAAGTGAAAGCGATGTGAGCGGCTTCTTTAGGTTGAGTAAATCCGTGACGTAAGCGAGACGTTCTTCGCGCAACGCCGCGTCGTCGCCGTGCAGATCGGGACGCATCTGTTTCCACTGAATTTGAATTGACGCGAGCATTTTGCGTCGCAATTCAGAAGGCTTTGAAGATTGATTGAATGTGCGTTTAAGAGCGGTTGCGGGCATTGTTGTACCTCGTTTCAAAAACTGACATCGAGTTTCAGTTGACCGGAAAGAGCCGGATAGTTGTGGCGGATGATGGTGGCGAGCGTCGAGAGTTCATCAAGAGCGGACGCGCGGAACGTCTCGATGAAACCTTGCATTTCCTCAACGCTCGTACACCACCAGTAGCCGCGCGGAAGAGAGCGGCGGGAGAGAACAGGGAACTTGTGCTGCCGTCGAAGGCGACGAATCGTTGCCTTTAGTTGGCGTTCATCAATCTTCGTGTCGGTCGCTTCGCGCACGGCAAGGCGCAGGTGCTTGCCCGTGACAGGGGTTTGCGACGAAGCGGCGATGAGTTGCAAAGCGATGATGCGCTCTACATCCGTCAGTTCGACGCCCGCCAGCGGGTCAAGCATTTCGCGCTCTAAAGTGATGAAGTTCAGTTGGTGCATCGCCTGTTCTCTCCCGGTAACAGCGTGTCGGGTTTAAGCTGCTTTGCTTGTCAGTGTGTTCAACGTCTGCTCAAGCGGGTCAGCGTCCGGCATTTGGTCGAGCGCGTTGATGGCGATGGCGAATTGTTCCTGCGTGAGTGCGGCGGAAGTCTCCGTGTCGAATAACTCAAGCAGGAAATTCCGGTACGCGGTCATGTCGCGCGGCACACCGTGACGCACAACGATCAGCCCTTTGCGAAACGCGACGGTGTGCAAATGCTTGATGTTGGCATTGCGCGATTGCGCGTCAAGGGCGACGTGGTGCGGCGCGCCGTCGGTTGACGTTTGGGTTGACGTGGATTCGGTCGGGGGTCGAAGCGCGTTGATTGAACCGGGTCGCGTCGGGTCGAATCCGGCAGCCGTCAGCGCGGCTTTGATGGCGCGTCCCGCCGCCAGCGCGTGCGCGTCAATCGTGCCGCCCTGTTCGTCCTTTCGTTCTTCGGTTAAAGAAGCGACGCCGGAGCGGGCGAAGATGCGGTCGTTCGTGTCAATCACGGTTGCGCGATGCACGACTTGTCCAAGCGGTTCAATGTAATTCGTGTATTCCTCATCAATCGTTTTGAACAAAGCGGCTTGGTTGGCGATTTGAGTCAGAATGTCGGGCGGCAGCCATGCTTCATTCGGCTTGTTAGCTTTCAGGAAAAGCACGCGGTCGCCGTCGATTCTGTAAGTGTTGACAAGTTGGTTGACGATTTCTTTTTGCTCAACCGTGTTTGCTGTTGCTTTTGCTTGTGTCATGGTCGTGGTCATTCCTTTTCAATGTTTGAGTTGTTGGTCAGTGCGCGGAAAGCGCCGCACCGCTCGCATGTTTGGTTAAGTGTCATCAAGGTGTAGCGCGGCGAACCTTCCACACCGCCACAGTCGCCGCATAAAATCGCGGTTTGTATCCTCTTAGCGTCATATACCTTAGGGTCATATACCCTGACGGGGTGTAAAGATTGCGACATAAAAATTAGCTCGCCATCAGCCGCCGACCGGCAGTCGTCACGATGTCCGAAATCGTCACCTCGCCCGCGTCGAGTTTCGTTTGATTGCGTTGTTTGAGTTCGAGAATGCGAGGCAGCATCATGTCAACGTGCCTGTGTACTCCGTTGGTCGCGTTCAGGATTTGCGCGACGGTTTCATCCGTCGCTTCGTCGCCAAGCACGCGCTCAATTAAGGCTTTGACTTCGCCCTTCGACAGTTCGGCGAGCGGATAGTGCATCGCCACGCGCGACGACAGTTGCGCCCGCACGTCTTCGGTCAGCCGCGAGGTGTTGAAGAGTTCGTAAAGGTCTTTCGTCCCGGCGAGGACGACCGGCACGCGGGCGATTTCCCACAAATGGCAAATCGTGCCGAGTGCTTTTTCGTTAAGGTAGTTCGCTTGGTCAACAAACAACGAGCGCGGATTCCTTTTGAGTTTCTCCGCGATGTTGTCTTCCAGTTTCGCCGTCACCGGCTTGTCATCAAGCCCGACCGACTGCGCGATGCGCTGCACGAAGTAGCGCGTCGTGACGTTCGCCGAGCAGAGAATCGCAATCGGCGGCGTGGTCATCTTCCGCGTCGCATACTCGGTCATACAACGCGACTTGCCGACGCCGGGCTTGCCGTACACGACGACAATCACGTTTTCAGTAATTGCCGTGTGGCAAGCCTGTTGAAGCTGCATCCACGAGCGCGTCTCGACGAAGGTGTTGGCATAGCCGTGACGCACAGTGCCTTCGACCTTTTCTCGATACGCGCGAATTTGCTTTTCGACGTTTGAACCGTGGGGTTTGACACCGTGACCGCCGACTTCTTTCGGCAGAAAATACGTGCCGTTCAGGTAAGCATCGAGGGCGGTGCGACCCATGCCGATGTGTGTCGCGCGAGAGAGAACAAGTGTCGTCAAATGAGGATGCTCCGCGATGTGATTTTCAAGCCAACGCCGCAGTTCCTCGTCACCCGGTGCATTGCCGCCAACGACTTGAAGTTTGGATTTTTCAGCCATTGCAATTTTCCTTTGCTTTTGTAATTGACGTGGTGGGCTGGCTCGCGGTAAAACCGATGCTGTCAGGTTAACGGTTCGACTGTTTGAGCCAGCCCTTTTCCAAAGTCATCAAGCGTCTAGCTCTTTGCACGAGCTAGGCGTTTGTGTTTATTGCGTGCGATAAACGACTCGTCTATTTCAAGTCCTAAATCGCGGATTCGCATCAATGCTTCGTCGTCCGCGAGTTCGGCGGCATCGCCCATTTCGGCGAAGGTTTTGCCGAGTATCGCGCCGAGACGGTCAAGAAGTTTGGCGACTTTCACAGCGTATTCTTCTGCGGTCATATTCTTCATGCCCTCCTTTCTTTTCGAGATTCGCTTTTTGCCTAGACGCTGAAGAACGTCATTGACAAAAGCGCGATACATGCGCGACGGCGGCAACTCAAGCTGAAACACAGCTTTCGCTTCGCCGCGTCGGTGTTGCAGACAGTCAGAGCAAACCATTGAGAGTGCTTTGTACTTTCTGAATCGAAACGCCCTGCCCGGTTTCATTTCGCCGCACACCGGACACAGCCGCGCGGCGTGATGCGGCGCGTTCGCACGATTGAAAGGTCTGGCTTTGCCAAGTTGAGTGGTTGCCATTTAATTCACCCCACGCGGCACAAAAACAGGTGTCGCCTCGCCGTTGCGCTCAAGTTTGTCTGCCATGAATTCAAGGATTCTTGCCAAATCGCGGGCTTCGCGCGCCGTCAGATGTCGTGCGGCTTCCGAAGTCCCGGAACTGATGAAGTCCACAAAAACGTAGTCGTCCCACACGCCAACCTGAATCGGCACGAGGCGCGATGGCGCGGGCAAAAAGGTGCAATGCGTATCCCTCAAAATCAATCCCATAAATCTCCTTTCAGTCTTCCTTTTTAATTCCTCTAATATGCCCAAATACCAGTAACTTGAACCGCGTCCTTTCAATGGCGACTTGCGCGACTATTTCATCGCGGCTTGCCCATCGTTCGGTGTGGATTTCATTCGCCTTTGTTTGTCCTTCACGATGACGCGCGAGTAATTTGCACTGTGAAGAAAAGGGCTTATAGAGCGCGTCTAAACCGTCTTCAGCATCTATCGCCGAAGCATTCAAAATGGCTTTTAGACATCCGGCGAGTGCGGGTTCATCAGCATCAACCGCACGTTGAGCAAGTTGTGAAATTGCTTCTAAGAATTCGACTTTAGTTGCCATCTTCATCCTCCCAATCGAACTGCGTGACACGCCCTCGTTTCGGCGCATCACTGAAAATATCCGTGCGTGCGCTGATGTTCGCCGCATCGCTCGCCGTCAGCGTGCGCGGCGGCACGGCGCGGATTTTCGGCGCGTCCATGCGCGTCAATTGGTGAACCCGCGCGGGTTCACTGCCGCCGTTCGCCACGGCGACCTGCGGAATTTCCTCAACTTCCACAGATTGTTCGAGCGCGGCGGCAACGCGGTCTTCGACCGTCTCGCCGCGCAAACGCGATTGAGTCACGAAGTTGAAATCGCGTATGAGTTTGCGTTCCCGCGCTGCTGTCTCCGCGATGGTTTTGAGCGTCGTCTTGTTGGGATTGAGTAAGCCGCTGCGCGTGACGAGCGAGGCTTCGACGATGCGCGACGGCTCGCTTGCCGTCGCCGGAAGCACGACCCACACGCGCGTATAATCGCCGTCGTCATAACGCACTTCGACTGTTTCGCCTTTGTGCGCCGACATGGATTCATGAAGGAAAGACCAGTCACGGCGGAACAACGAAACGCCGTTTTTGCCGATTACGCGCGTTTCCGATTTCATCAACAAGAGCGATAAAGCTTCGTCGCTGATTGAATAATGCGTCGTGTACAAACGACGATATTCGTCGAGCGGCACAATGGTCGCGCCGCCGAGCGTCATGCGCGTGTGATCGCTGGCGTTGTATTCGGCTATCCATCCTGCGAGGTGTTCCCGGTAATCTTCCAATGGCATAAACGGTGAATCATCAAAACGCTGCTTGCCGCCTTTTGCATTGGCGATGTGTTGGTGTTGATGCCAGCGTTTGACCCACTCGTCTGGCTTGCTCTTCGCGTCGCGTCCGCAAAATTCTTTGAACTTATTTTGCTCCCAATCTGACAGGTCTTTGAACGTCCGTTCTATCGGCTTTTCGCGCCCGTTGTAGCCGCGCGCGAGGATGTGTTTGAGGTTCGTTTCATCGCAAAATCCGACGCGCCGTTGCACGCGCAAAACTTCTAAACCGCCTTCAATTCGCATCGCGTGTTCGTGAACTGCGATAACTTTGCCGTCCCAATTACGCGATTTATAATCCTTGCCCTGGTCGGTGTAGATATAAGAACTGTAACCATCATTGGGACGCGCGAGCGGCTGCGCCCCGAACGTGCGGACACCATCGGCGTAAGCGAGTCCGGCACTGTGGGATGACGGCACGAGTCCGAGTGTCCAGCCCCAAATCAATCCAGTGCGGATGTCCTGCCAAGCTGTGAACCACGGGCGTACCAGCGAACCGTCCGGCAGCCGTACTGATACATCGCGCACACTGTGGTCGCCGCAGACGACTTGCAACGCGCCCACATCGGCGACAGTGCGCGGCACATACGGCGCGAGCCGTCCGGTATAGGCTTTTTGCCCTTCAATATGCACGGTGCGGACAATCTCCGGCATGGTCTTCCATAGCCGATACGTCCACGCCTGTGAAGGAATTTGCCAGTTGTTCATGCGGGCGCGTTTGGTTAGGGCTTTGTGTAAGTGCGACGGATTGCGGAAGTTGCGCCAATTCGCGTTGATCCATTGCATCGCCTGTGATGAAATCTCAGCGCGCCGCCTGTCATCCTTAGTCGAAGTCTGCGCCGGAGCGGAGCGGAAGAACACCAGCAGACCATCTTTTGCATAGCCACGCGCCCATCCGTCGAGCGTGTGCGGCGCGGGGCTTTTCGCGCGATGCGGCTCTCTTGCAATCACCAAAGCGTCAGTGCAAGCAGCCTTCAAACACAGCGCATGAACCGCCGCGACGAACTCAAGTTTGCCCGTCTGCGGATGGCGTTGCTGCTTCGGTTTAATTGCCATGTACGTTTCCACAATCATCGCCAACCTCTGCGCTTCAGCTAAAAAAGCTTCGCGTTCAATCGACTCAAAGCGAAGCAAAAGCGTGTGCAATTGTTCTTGCTTTTGCTCATGCTCTTGTCCGGTTTCGTCGCTTACCTCATCCCCATCCGCGCCCTGTTCGCGCGCCCAAGCTGCTTGCAATTCGTCAGGCAGACTCGCCAGCAAAACTTCACGTAATGGCTTGCCATTGCGACCACGTTGACCAGAATCGCGCGATTGCCACTCGCCCGAAGCCAGTTTCTTTTCAATCCATCTTTTTGAAATTCCAAGCGCGGCGACTTGGTTTATTTGCAAGTACATGCGTTGGTTAGCTGGTTCGCTTGGATTGTGTAAAACGGCATTGACATTGTTCGCTTGGAACAAATGGCACAAAATGACTGTTACGTGCGCTAAGTTGTTTTTTTTTGTGATTTAGCATGAGTTCGCTTGGATTTACAGCGTTCGCTTGGATTGTTCGCTTGGAGTTCGCTTGGACTACCCTGCCGCGCGTCTTTCCTGCACGCGCAAACGTCGCTCACAATCAGCTTCGGCGATTGCTTCAAATTCCCGGATACTCTGTATTACCCGCTCGCCGGTTTTCTTCAGTTCGCTTAGTTCGCACGGGTCAACCCCATCTTCAAACGCTGACATATACCGTTCATGGTGTGTGAGGTGTTGCCGTGCTGACTGCGAAAGCATCCTGATCAAGTCAAAATCCTCTGGGACTTCAACCGCAACATCAGCGCAATCGTCAATCAAAGCGTGGATAAAGGCTTGCGATTTGAACCGACGTGAAAGAACAGGAATGAGTGATGCAGGAATGTCACATTTGCCGCAGCGATAGTTGTAAAGCTGTCGCGCACTGGTGCGTGTGCAGATGGAAACATCAGTTACTAATTCTTCAAGCGAAATATTTTCCAATTTAGCGACACGAATAAATTCGTCGTCGAGGATGCGAGCCAACTTCATTTTTGACCTCACTTTTGCAATCGCTTAAAAGCATGTTTGCTGTTAAAAACTAAGCGACTTTCCGACGCTTTTGTGCGCCGAAAAGCCGCTCTACTGATATTCCGAGTTCGTCTGCGAGACACTGCCGAAGTCGGGGATATTCACGCACTTGGTGGATACACATCGACAGTTCCTCGCGGAAACAGTCGAATTTATAGGCAAGCGCGGTAATACTCTTACCGCGCCGCATCAATAAAATCTTGATTTCTAGTGGAGTCATAGGTATCTTGAGTCGTTACGAACGTAACGACTAAAAGGAATGTACACGAAACGTGAACTCTCTGCAAGAAGAAAGTACACGCAGCGTCAACGAAACATTTGTTCCGGGATTTAGTGAACGACTGCGAGAAGCGTTTTCCGACCAAAAAAACGTCGAAATAGCCCGAAGACTAGGCGTCTCCAAATCTGCTGCCACAAATTATTTAGAGAACAACAGAGTTCCCAAACTTGAAATTCTATTCAAAGCTTCGGAGTTGACGAATTGTTCACTCCACTGGCTGCTTACTGGACAGGGACATAAGTGGGCACCAAAAGGACGTAAGAGCCAAAAAGCACTGGAATTGATTGAATTATTGGGAATGTACGAGCGGATTCGACAGGCTTTCAATGGGAAACCAATTGTTATTGATACTCAGGAGAAAAAAATCATCTCAGATTTGACTCCGCAAATGGTTGACGACTGGGAAACCACAGGAAAATTACCACCAGCGACACTGCTAAAAACAATCTCTCGGCTATCACACACGTCGCTTTATTGGCTGATAACAGGAAAGGGCGAGAAACACGAGCCCGATTTTTTCCAATCGCAACCTGAAATAATCAGAGAACTTTTTGAAACTTATGAGATTGTGGTTGAAGACTTGGAAAACGTTCCGGCTCCGCTTCGCGGAAGCTATCGACTAGCCATGACAGTCCACAGTGATCCAATAGATTTGGATATAACTCATTGTCGAGTTATTCAAGTTTTAGCCAGTCGCACCCGCCGCGATTTCTCACAAACGACCCGTGACCTCATTCTTGAATCGCTAATTTCGCGCGATCTGTTGACGCTGACGGATGTTTTAGACGGTGGGAGTGCTAAGGCTGTAGCTGAACAGACAAGTTTTGAATCCATAGAAATAACGGAAAATCCGCCAAATTATCTTGTCGAAACGC
This sequence comes from Pyrinomonadaceae bacterium, assembly GCA_041743485.1. GTDB lineage: Bacteria > Acidobacteriota > Blastocatellia > Pyrinomonadales > Pyrinomonadaceae > JANDLT01. The sequence continues at coordinate 5,122 of JBGTMR010000118.1, read as the reverse complement.
AATCGGAAGTGTCTGACAAAATCACCGCACGGGAGAGAAAAGCAGGATGATGTCTCAAACCTCGTTAGGTCTTAAGGATTTTAAGCACGTCAATGTCTTTCATATCAGTGAAGTTACCGCTGGTTCGCCAGTGGAACACTTACCGTTTGTAAAACGACGTAAAATTCGACCAGTGCGTGATGCACGCCCTTTTGACCGTTTTGTATCTACCCTAATTGTTGGGGACTCCCTCCGCGATTCAGGAATTTTGCAAGGCGATTACGCAATCTGCAAACTAAACTTCGAGTTGCACGAACTGCGAAACGGCTGCCTCGTAATTGCTCGCACACCAGTCGGTAGCGTCATTAAGCACTTTTACTTATGCGACGAAGGCAACATTCGGCTGGCTTCGGCGAACCCTGATTATCCTGATTTGTACTTTGAATTTGAGGATATTCACATCGAAGCTTTAGTCGTTAGAACAGAGCGCGAGTGGGTTTGATTTGCACGCGAATTGTGCTTGATTTTGGCGGAAATGAAGTGAGGAATACCATGAAAAACGTTTTGCTGGTAGCGCTATTAGCAATAACATTGACAACCGGATGCTCGTCGCAAGCACCCATCACTAGCACTGTGACAAATGATGAAACAGCAAAACTCAGGGAAGAAAACGACCGTCTCCGCGCTCAATTAACTTCCGCTCCTATTGGTGATCCACCGGTGACTACTACACCGTCAGTTAGCAGCAACCCTGACACGTTGCGCGAAATCACCAAATCAATTGACCCGGAGCTTACTTATTCGCATCTCATCAAAAATCCTGACCGCTACAAAGGTCAACCATGGGCATTTAGTGGCAGAGTCCTTCAAATCACTGAATTAGAAGGCAAAACCACAGCACTTATTATGCTCGACCCTTACGGGCAAAAGAACGTTTATGTGACTGCCGACTTCATCACAAACTTCGTTGAAAACAATCAGGTATATGTTATCGGCTACATTAACGGCAGTTACTCTTACACATCGCAAGCCAATTACAATCTTACCGTTCCTCTTATTACCGCCAGCGCAATCGTAAAACCAAGCGAACGAACTAAGCTAACCGGTGCAAAAACTAAGAAGGGATAGTTCCTGCTAAAACATCGCGTAAAAATAAAAGGCGGCGACCAAATTCAAATTTGGTCGCCGCCTTCGTTTAGTAAAAGATGTGAAAACTATTCTCCAAAACAGGTTCAATTTAGTAAAAAATGTGCAAAATCAAACGTTCCCTGTTACCTACTCCAAACCCTCAAACTGCAAGCACTTAGCGACACTCAAACATGCTATGCCCCGCTATGTCCCATTTAGTGATTGATATGATCAGTTACAATGTTCGCTTCTTCGAGTGCATCCCAGTGGCTGATTGTTTCGTTCGCGCGACCCAAGACGGGACGCGGGCGCGCACCGTCCGCCGCGCCTATAAGTCCGTCGCGTTCCATCGCGTCGAGGATGGCGGCGGCGCGTCCGTAGCCGATTCTGAGGCGACGTTGAAGCACGGAAGTCGAAGCGCGTTTCATCTCGACGCAGATGCGAAGGGCTTGGTCGAAAAGTTCGTCGCGTTCGCTGCCGCCGCCCAATTCGTCTTTGGCGTCGTCATCAGATTGAGTGATGGTTTCGTCGTATTCCGGTTTGCTCTGTGCTTTGACGTGAGCGACGATTTTGCCGACTTCGTTTTCATCTAGGTAAGCACCGTGAACACGAATCAGGCGCGACGTTCCGGGCGGAAGGAAAAGCATGTCGCCACGTCCCAAGAGTTGTTCGCTGCCGTTGGTGTCGAGAATCGTGCGCGAGTCAACTTTACTTGAAACGCGGAATGAGATGCGCGAAGGGAAGTTGGCTTTGATGATGCCGGTGATGACATCCACCGAAGGGCGTTGCGTCGCAAGGATGAGGTGGATGCCGACGGCGCGTGCCATCTGTGCGAGGCGCGTGATGGATTCTTCGACTTCGTGACCCGACACCATCATCAGTTCCGCGAGTTCGTCAATCAGGATGACGAGGTAGGGAAGCGGTTTCCAAGGCTTGCCTTCGTCGTCGAAATCTTTGACGTAGTTGCGGCGGCGAATCTCGGCGTTGTAGCCGTCAATGTTTCGCACGCTCCACTTCGCCAGATTTTTATAACGGTTCTCCATCTCCGTGACCGCCCACTTGAGAGCGTTCGCGGCGCGTTTCGGTTCGGTGATAATCGGCGTCGCAAGGTGCGGAATGTCGGCGTATAAACCAAGCTCCAAACGCTTCGGGTCAACCATGATGAACTTGACTTCTTCAGGGCTGGCTTTGTAGAGAATCGAGACGACAAGCGAATTGAGACAGACGGATTTTCCCGTTCCGGTCGCACCCGCGATAAGCAGGTGCGGCATCTTCGCAAGGTCGGCGACGTAGTTCACGCCGTCAATGGATTTGCCAAGCGCGAGCGTGAGTTTTGAAGGCGAATTTTTATACTCTTTCGATTCGATTATCTCGCGCAGGTAGATTGTTTCGCGGTTCGGGTTGGGAACTTCGATGCCGACGTGCGCCTTGCCGGGAATGCGGTCAATGCGGACGGATTCGGCTTTCAGAGCGAGACACAAATCATCCACCAGTCCTGTGACGCGCGAGTATTTGACGCCCGCGCTCGGTTTGAATTCGTAAGTCGTGACGACGGGACCCGGACAGATGTCTTTGATTTCGCCCGTGACATTGAACTCTTTGCATTTCTCGGCGACGCGCACGGCGATCTCCCAAAGTTCTTCGTCCGCCTGTTCGCGGCGCGGCGGTGTGGGATGAAGAAAGTCTGTCGTCGGCAGTGCGTAATCAAGCACGGGCAAAGGTTCGGAGGGCTTATCGGCATCGCTTAATACGGTGAACGGTTCGCCTTTTTCTTGAAGGAGCGCGGCTTCAACGTCAATCGTTTTGGTGCGGACGACGGAAGCGGAGCGCAGCATGTCTTCGATGTCTCTTGCGGACATCGAAGGGGTTTGCGAGTTCGCAGTGGATGCCGGGCTTGCGGGCGATGCGATGCGTGATGAAGTGCCGTTTGAAACATTCGTCACGGGACTTGAAATTGAAGGCGCGATGAGTGCTTCGGCGGCAAACTCACCGGCTTTGACGGAAGATGTTTCATCGTTCGTTTCATGCAGCGTCAAAGGCTTCAATGCGTCTTCGGGCGTGCGGCGTTTGACGGGTATCGCGTTCGCCGTCGTCGCATTGCTTGATTGAGTCTTCTGGTTTGCGAGCGATGTGGAATCGGCTTCAAGGTGCGCCGTGTCGCGCATAAAGTTTTCGACACGTTTCGCCGCGCTCGGTTGGTTGGCATCGGTCAGGTTTGTGACGGGAAAAGGCGATTGTGAATTGCGTGTGGCGCGGCGTTGGACGGCGCGTTGATGTGTGAGTTCGCGGCGTTTTTCGCGCCATGTTTGGAAGCGTCGCTTGAGCGCGTCAATAAAGGTTTCGCCGGGATTATGTGTGACAAAGCCTTCGTAAAAATGAACGACGGAAAAGGTTGTTGATAACAGAATGCCGGTCATCAAAAGGGCGATCAGCACGATGGTCGAACCGACTGTGCCGAGACCGCTCGATAAAAGTCGAACGATGATGACGCCTAACACACCGCCCGGTTCAAAGCTGCGGTCAAGCAATGGTTGCGTTATCGCAAGGTCGCAAAGCCCGACGCACGCGATAAAGATTAACGTCCAACCTCCACCGCGCTTCAATGAAATCGGGACGTGACGCGAGCGAAGCATTTGCCACGCCGCCCAAATAAGAACAAGAGGAAGCGGGTAAGCGGCGAGTCCAAAGCTTTGTAAAAGTATGCCCGCGACGTTCGCGCCGATGGCTCCGACAAGGTTGCGATGCGTGCCGTCGGCGTTGGAGTCGGCGGTGATAAACGAATTGTCGTTCGGGTTGTATGACAACAGGCACAAAGCGAAAAGCACTCCGGCGAAGAACAATATGATGGCGACGATCTCTTTATTGTGATTCTTAGCGTCGCCGCCGTCATCATCGCCGCCGATGAATTTAGCTCGCGCGTCGCTTGCCGTGTTTGCCATTTTAGAACCCCGCTCCTGCCGTGAAAGGTGACTGACGTGGTGATACGATTTTTATTTTACGCCGCGCGACGCATCAACAGATAACCCTTAATGAAGTCGTCAATGTCGCCCGCGAGTACCGCGTCAACGTCGCCGCGCTCAATCTTGGTGCGCGCGTCTTTGACGAGACGATACGGTGCGAGAACGTAATTGCGAATTTGCGAACCGAAAGAGTTTTCGCCTTTGTTGGCGGCGAGTTCGTTGGTTTCAGCACGCCGACTTTCCAGTTCGAGTTCATAAAGGCGCGAACGCAAAACCTGCATCGCTACCGCGCGGTTCTGATGTTGTGAGCGTTGATTCTGGCACGACACGACGAAGCCAGTCGGAATGTGCGTAATGCGAATCGCGCTGTCGGTGGTGTTGATGTGTTGCCCGCCCGCTCCCGTCGCGCGAAAGGTATCAACGCGCAAATCTTTATCTTGAATATCAATCTCGATGTCTTCGTCAATTTCCGGCGAGACGAACAAGGACGCGAAAGAGGTGTGACGCCGCGCGGCTTGGTCAAACGGCGAGATGCGGACGAGGCGATGCACGCCCGCTTCGGCACTCAATAAGCCGTAAGCGTATTCGCCTTCGACGCGCACGGTCACGCTTTTGATTCCGGCTTCGTCTCCGACTTGGAAATCAATCACGTCGGTTTTGAAGCCGTGCCGCTCCGCCCATTTGAGATACATTTTCAGAAGCATCTCCGCCCAGTCTTGCGATTCCGTACCGCCCGCTCCCGGATGCACCGTGAAAATCGCGTGGCGGTTGTCGTTCTCACCCGAAAGCATCATCTCTGTTTCGGCAACGGTGATACGACGTTCGAGTTCGACGAGCAAGGTTGAGAGTTCGTCCATACTGCCCGCGTCTTCCACCGCAAACTCAAGCAGTACGGATGCGTCTTCGATTTTCGATTCAAATTCCTTCTGGCGATTGATGACGGCTTCGAGGCGGCTGCGTTGTTGGAGAAGTTTTTGCGCCGCCGCTTGGTCGTTCCAAAAATCGGGAGCGGCGGCTTGCGTCTCGATGGATTCTAGTTCGACTTGCTTTGAAGG
>JBGTMR010000117.1:0-8015 GCA_041743485.1 Pyrinomonadaceae bacterium | reverse complement strand
GGGTGATGAACTGCCGGAGACACGCTTGGCATCGATACTTTTGTTTCTCGTTAGCAGTTGTGCCATTCTTCTTAACGTGTCGAGAGGCACAACTCGGACAAGTGATTTCTTCAAAGTTCACACTTCAAAGAATAGCTTGTCCGAGTCTCCATTTCACCTCAGCATAAATTCTGAGACACGACCCATTCTTATGTGGCTGACGATACGCATCGCCGGTGTGTCGAGTCGCCGGTGGAAAGCGACGATAGCACTCTCGATAGCACGCATTTCGCGCTCGCGCCAGTTCGACCGCCACAGTGCCCAACCAAAAGCGATGGCGATAAATAGAAATACTGCGCGGAACATCAACTCGGTCGCTCCTGGTTGCAGCAACTCTTGGACGAATGAACCGGAAGAATGTACTTCAACCGCGAGTTGCGCGTGCATTGCCGCATCAACCACCCACATTGCCGCGCCAAGCAACACGCCATAAATAATTTCTTTGTAACGCTTCAACATCTTGCCTCTTAAAACTTGCGACGGGGTGCTTCTCTCTCAAAAGTAAGCACCCCACGATTATAACTTATGGCTTCACACTGCGTCGTATCATCGTAAACGAACGACAAGGCGACCGCTGAAGAGACGTGGGTAGCCAACATGCGTGTCCGAAAAGATGCTCTTGTAATTGTGGATGCAAAACCTGTTCGTGTAGGTCTGGATGTCGAACTGCGCTCTGCCTATTAATCATAGTAAGTAATCGAGTTAAGTTGAAACACGCACGGCGGGCATGACCGAATATATCCGGTCATGCCCGCCGTGCTCCTTGATATGACGAAGAACATTCAAGATCAATTAGTGGTCGTGGTCGTCGTTGCGGCGATTATCGTAACGGTCGTTGTAGTAACCGCCGTTATCGTAGCCGCGTCGCTCATTGCGCTGGTGCCTTTTGCGGTCTTGTTTCTCATTACGTTGGTGGCGTTTGACAGCGCGGCTTTCTTCGCGTTGGTGCTCGCGCAAATCGCGATCATTGCCGTAGTAATCACGCTCATCGCGTTGATGACGTTTAAGGTCGCGCTTCTCAGCTTTCTGGTGCCGTTTGTCTGCGCGTTTTTCTTGCTTACGATGACTGCCGTTCTGAGTGCCGTAATAAGAGTCACGCTGACCGCCGTTGTAGTAAGGGTCATAGCCGTAGCCGCCCTGCGCGTATGTCGTTGCGCCCAACCCGATGAGCATCGCCGCACCGAAGATGGCAGTGACGACTCCTCTTTTCAATGAACTGATATTGATCTTCATACTCGACTCCTTTAGTTTTATTTAGTCGAACAGAATACGACGTAAAATAATTCAGCAATCAGGCGCAATGTTTCTGTTCATCACAATCGCGTCTCCACTTGCATCATCAACACGGTGGGCAACATTTATGCCAAGACCACAGGGATCAGCGATTAACTACCAAATCCCAAATCAGCACTTACAAGCCGGTGCTTTCTCTGACTTTTTCGTGTACCCATACACGGTATAAGTGTCATGATGGAGGCGGTTTAACATGGTTGGTAACAATTCTTAATTTGTGCAATGGAATTATTGCAATACAACCGCACCCGCTTTACCGATAGTATTATCCAGTTCCATCAACCTATTTCCTTCGGGTTTAACATACGTCGTTTTTGAAAGAGAGATTGCCGATGGAGACGACCTCGCTTGTCGAATTGATTAATAGCTACAAGCATGATTCTGAGTCTGTGTACAACACATGGTTCGTTGGCGGCGAGGAGCGCATGAAGGCGTTCCGCTCGATCCGGCGCGGAGTGCGCGATACGGTTGACGCGATTACGGCGGGCACGTTCGGCAATGACTTCAAGGGGTCGCAACTCGAAGTTGTGATGACCGCAATCACCGAGCAGAAGCAGGTGTTCGAGGGCGCGGCTCACGCTTTCTACTGGAAGCCGAAAATGCGTATTCCCGACATCTACGAGAGCGAGGAGAATAAGCGCAAATTCGGTTCGTTCCTGCAAGCCTGTCTCACGGCGTCGCGCGAAGACCAGATCGTTGCGGAGATAAACCTCCTCGCTTCCGCACAGATCAAAGATCACACGGTCTTGCGTAAAATCGCGCGCGGCAGACCATTGTTGTAAGCGGGCATCGAAGTTCCCATCTCACGCCGATTTCTTCGCACGGTACAACGCCATCGTGCCGAGCGGAGTGGCGTACCGCGTCGTTTCTTCGACCGCATCGAACCCAGTTTCTTCGAGCATCTTCGCGAGTCGCCCAGCAACGCTGTCCGCAGTCGTTGCGAACCCATCGAGCAGTTGCACGGAGAGGAACGCCCCACGCATTAATATGTTTTGCGCCCTGCCCCAATCCGCGATGTGAAGTTCGCCGTTCGGCTTTAGCACGCGCCGCACCTCAGCAAACGTCCGCCGTTTGTCGTCGCCCGTCAGGTGGTGGAAGAACAGACTTGTGAGAACCCGGTCGAACGATTTGTCTGGATAGGGCAGAGCGGTTGACCTACCACAGTCGAAACTGATTGCGACTTTCTTCCGCGCTGCTTTGTACTCAGCCCTATTCAAGATGTCACGGTCGGCGTCGAGACCATAGACCTCGGCGTGCGGGTGTTTTTGCTTGACGGCAATGCTTAAAGTTCCTGTGCCACAGCCCAAGTCCAGCACGCGATGGTTAGTTTCGATTCCGGCTTGTGCGAGCAACTCTGCTTTGAACGTCGCTTCCCTCGTCGTCATACGCACGACCGGATCGTACAACGAGTTGAGCCACGCAAACCCAAGTGCCGGAGTGTACCCATCTTGATCTTCACGCATACAACTCTCCGGGCGATTGGGTAGCATGTACAGGAATCTTCAGCCTCATCAAGTGAACAATTTTGTCGCCGTAATCTCCAAACCGTATTGCGTGCTTCATGTCGTCGGCTTTATCGTCGCGCCACGAAAGTGAGAGTCGCCCAGAAACTTTCCCATTCGACATCGGTTCTGCCCGCAGCCGGGATCATGTGCAAGGCGTGGACGTAGTGCGTGCCGCCCACTCTGCCGAGTTGCAGGCGCGCACGTCCCTGCACGTCCGTCCGCACGCCGGGAAGATTCGACTGTGTTGCTGTCCGCGCGTCAGTTGAACCGACGACGATGCGTGCGTTTGCTAAAGGCTTGCCGTCGAAGAGGAGCCGAACGGGCAGCGGCTCGCCGGACGGAAGCGTGTAAGGGTCAGCCTCGGGGACGATCTCCAAGCGGTGTCCGAGCGGACGGGTATATAACCTTTGGTGCTAGTTAGCGAGAGTCGATTGTTGAAAATAAACGACTTAGCGCAACGAGATTTTCGACTATGCAGAATTTCCCAAAAACCAGTCCTTTGATTTCAACAACTTAGCGAACTAGCACCAAAGGTTACTAAGACGATGCACGCTGATTGTCCCGCAACAGCAGCCCGCGTTATCAATAACGGGCAGGCTCGCCGCCTTCTGTTCTTCCATCTTGCGCCGCGCTTCCGCTAGTGGTTCATCCACGCCGCAACAGGCGGACGCCGGTTTCATAATCTCCGTCACCGGAACTTCTGAAGCCCGCCGATCATCAGCCGCAACGCCGCAACACACATCGCGCTCGGTCACGACGCCGACAAGTCGGAGGCTCTGTTCGTCCTCGACTACCGGCGCACAGCAGCACTCTGCGTCGCGCATCACCTGTGCAGCACGCGCCGCCTTGTCTTGCGGCGTGCAGCACGACGACGCTTTGACCGGTTCCATTACATCACTACAACAACTCATGTAAGTTTCCTCTTCTGGAGTTTCGGTTAAGTTTTAGATTGCGCCCTAAAAACTTCTGTCGCGCGTCGCGTCCGCACATTGCTCGTCAATTGTCTTCCCCAGCGTCGCTCGCAGGTTTCTGTTCCGCACGGGAGCGGTGATCCGAGCCGAGCGTCCATGCCGGAGGATCACTCGCCGGGAAAGTGTCTTCCAGATTTTGGTCTATCTCCTTCTCATCCATTTCGCCCGCGCTCGCGTCGGCACTCACTCGCGCCGGAACGTCCGTATCTGCTTTCATCGCACGTCCTCCTTTTCAAGAATCACGGGTGAACACTATTCAAGCGATTGTGCATTAACTCCACATCGCGCGGATTCGTGATTCATGTTCATCAGGCAAATACTCTCCAGCGGCAGGATGTCGCGCCACTGACTCACGAGTTGCTTGTACGCTTCGCCGACTGGACGAATCTTGCGCTCCATAGAAGCGCATCGGATTTTCCCTTCTGTTCAGATTTCACCTGATGTACGGCTGCCAGTTTCCGTAGCGTCCACTAATACGATTGCGCGGGATGCTCAGAGCAATCAGCGCGATGCCAGCCAAGATATCGTTCCACTGCGCGCCCGCGACGAATCCCGAAAGCACCCACGGCGCGATGAGCAGCCACACGCCGAAGAGAATGTTGAGGAAGCGCACGGCGCGCGCGACTTCCGCGACGGCGATCAAGGCGAACGTCACGATGAGCGCGCCGACTAGACGGTCGCTGTACGACGCTCCGCCGCTCGTGCCGAAATAGTCGGGCGCGAACATCAGCCACGCGCCTAGCCCCGCGCTCAACAACAGATGCCAGTTGCTCACGAGCCACGCGGCGAGCATCTCTTGCGGGCGTGACCAGTCGAAGGGCGTGAGTCTCGTGTCCTGCTTCCCGCCCTCGATGACTGCGCCGAGCCAGAACGTGCGCCACAAGGGTTTGCCTTCGCGTCGCGCTTGGACGAGGAACTGAAACATCGCCACCACTTCGTCGAGCGTGGCGGGCACCATCGCCAGCATTGCGAGCGCGGCGAGCAGACACAGGAAGCACCACGCGCCGACCGACAAGGGTTGCAGGATGACGAGTACGATAGAGGTCACGCCCATCGGGATGACGAGGATGCCGAAGAATGTCACCATCCACGGCATCGTCCGCCAGCGCGCACGGTCGCCCATGAAGCCCATCAGTATTTCTATCAGATAAGCGACGGCTCCGAGTCCGGCATCTGAAATCGGAAACATCTTCGATACGTCCGAACTAAGCACCCTTCGCGTGCCGTCGCCGAAGAACGGATCCCAAACATCACTGATGTGACCGAGTTGATACGCCGCCATGTAACGCGACGCGAAAAACCCTACGCCCGCGAGCAGAATTATCGGAGCGCGTTGCAACCACGTCGAAGGGTTGTATGACCAGCCGGGCGGAATGTCGGGTCCCGTCATCATCACCGACATGTCCATGCCCGGCATCATCGTGACGAGAATGGCGAAAGCAATAACGAGCGCGCCGACGAGACTGTCATTCATGTATGCGGCGGCGGAAGGCGTCCAAAAAACCAGCGGCGCGAAGAGCAGCCAGACGCCGACGAAACAAACAGCCCAGCGAGCGTAAGTGTTCAGGCGCGGAACGAAGGCGAGCACGGACAATACGATTATCAACGCGCCGCTCACGTAATCGCTCAAGGCGAGGTTGCCCTCGTAACCGAGCGTCGGCGGGCTGGTTATCAACCAAATCCCTAAAAGCAGATTGACGAACGAAGCCCAGAGCGAGTCGCGGTACATCGCCTGAGCGTGGTCGCCGCCAGACATCCCCGCCACCCCTCCGTGCGTCATTCCAGCATGTTCATCGTGCTTCATTCCGGCGTGCGCGTCACCCTTCATCTGCCCTGCCGCTTCGCCCGTCATCGCCTCAACTGCGCCACCGTCTTGAGCGGGCATGTTCATGTTGTGCCCTGCCATATCATGTCCTGCCATGTTATGTGCGGCGGGCATTCCGGCTTCCGGCTTCTTCGTATCCGGCGTGGTGGCGTCATCGTGCTTCTCCGCCGCGTGATGGTCGTGCTCCGATTTCATGTCGCGCCTCCGGCATTCTCCTGCGCTGCTTGCTCCTTAAGCCACGCGGGCGGATCCAGATCGTTCTCACGGTAGAAGCCGAGCGGGTCGGCTTTGAGCGCGGCAATCATCTCCGGGATCGTCTGACGCAAACTACGCTGCGGCTGCCAGCCGAGCAACGTGCGGGCGCGCGTGATGTCGAGCGCGTAATGATCGTTCGCGCGTTCGATCATCCACGGTTTGATGAACGGGTCGGCACCGGGCAACTTCTCAAGCACCCACGCACCTGCCTCCGCCAGCGGCGTGAGTTGACTCGGCACTTCGAGAGTTTCCCATTCCTCGCCGTGGATTAGGCGTGCAAACGTGTGCTGGAGTTCGTCGTAGCTAAGCGGCTCCGGCTCGCCAATCAAGATCGGTACTTCGGGCGGCAATGCGGCGCGCCGCTCGACCACGAGCGCGACGGCTTCCACGAGGTCGTCCAGATGCATGAACGATTGCCCGTGCGAGGTGCTGCCGGAATAGATGCGGCTCGTCAACTGTCGCTCGTAGATGCGCTTAATCTGGTTCGCGAGCGGAATTGAATGGCAAAGATCGTCATATACACCGGAGATACGGAGCAGCACCGCCGGGATGTCACCGCGCTCGTCGCGGATAATCTGCTCGGTGCGAACTTTAGATTCCGGGTATGCCCATGTCGGCTCAAGCGTCCATTCTTCGTTGATGAACTGCCCCGGTTCAGCCGGGCGATGGACGAGCATCGTGCTTGAGAACACAAACTGCTCGACTTGCAATCGGGCATCGCGCAATCCCCGCAGCAAGCGTCCCGTACCTTGCACCGTAATCTCGTCGTACTTCGCGCTCGGCTCACCGAAGAAGTCGTAATAGGCGGCGAGATGAATCACAGAAGAGACACGCGCGCCGTGGTGTTCACGGACGACGCGCAAACCCTCACGAACGCTCTCGTCCGACGTGATTTCGACGGGAATGTAGGTGCAGCCGGGCGGCGGCGGGCTGGGTGCTTTGCGGTCGAAGCCGACGACATCGCCGAAGCGTCCGGCGAATCGCCGCATCACGGCATCGCCGATTCTTCCGTTGGAACCTGTCACAATGACGATACCGTTTTCGCTTTCTGTTTTCATAACTGCTCTTCCCATCCGAGCTTTCGGTTCGGACAATTTTTATACGAACTTCACCCGTAACGCTCCGTCGCTTCCAAAACATCGACAGTCGAGGTGCAACTCTCGTTTGTGACACTCCGTGACCGGCTCATCAGTTCGGCGTGACGATCAGCTTGCCGCGCATCATGTTCATGCCGCACGTGAATGTGTACTCGCCCGCTTTGCTTGGCGTGAACTCAATCGGCGTGGTCTTAAACGCGGGCAAGTCGCGTGCGATACCGAAGTCGCCGAAGATAACTTGCTCGCTGCATGAAGCTGTTTCATCACGATAAAAATCGAGCTTGACCGGTTGACCTTCTTTGACAACGATTGTATCCGGCGAGTAGCCGCCTTTGACCGTCACCTTGATTTCCTGCACGCCCGACGCGCCGACACTTGCTGCGACCGACTCGCGTTCGCCGAAGAAGTACCAGAGCACGAAACCTATTGCCACGATGCCACCGACGACAACGATAATTTCCGTTGTATCCATCATGCGCCTCCTTGTGCGTTACCGTCGTTCGCGTGAAAGCGGCGCAAGCGCAAGCTGTTTGCCACGACCGAGACGCTTGAAAATGACATCGCCGCGCTTGCGATGACGGGCGATAAGAGCCAACCCGTGACGGGATAGAGAAGCCCGGCGGCGATTGGGATACCGATGATGTTGTAGATGAACGCCCAGAAAAGATTTTGTTTGACCGTGCGGATAGTCGCTTTCGATAAGGCAATCGCCGTCACGACGCCGCGCAAATCGCCGCGTATCAGCGTAATGTCGGAAGCTTCAATCGCCACGTCGGTTCCCGTGCCAATCGCAATGCCGACATCGGCTTGCGCCAGAGCCGGAGCGTCGTTGATGCCGTCGCCGACCATCCCGACGATTCTCTTTTCGCTCTGCAATCGTTTGATTTCATCCGCTTTACCTTCCGGCAAAACGTCCGCCAGCACACGGTCAATTCCGACTTGTCGAGCGACCGCTTCCGCCGTTCTGCGGTTGTCGCCCGTCATCATCACGACTTCGAGATTCGCACCACGCATCGCTTCAATCGCTGCT
>JBGTMR010000116.1:0-24371 GCA_041743485.1 Pyrinomonadaceae bacterium | reverse complement strand
ATGAGCAGGTTTTTGAAAGTTTGAAGCAGATAACCGGACAGGTTTTCAATATCGTTAGATTTCTCCAACTTGCGCGTCACGAGCGCGGCGGCGCGCATCAGAAAGCGATGCGTCTCGGCTTCATCGTTTGCACCGATGCGCCCCGCGAACGCGAATGCGGCGGGAGCGATGTCTTGCGAAGATTGATAAACCTGCGGAGCGATGAATCCGAATTCATCAACGAACGAATCTTCCTGTGGTGTTTCGTCCGCGCAGTTTTGCGTCGGTGCGGCGACGGGAGAGAATTGAGGCATAGCATTACTCTGCATTTCAATCAGGCGGAGATTGGGGTAGAGCGTTGGATACCGGGCTTTTGGTCAAAAGGGACGACTGCAAAGGGACGACTGCAAGGAACAACTTACGGTGACAGGCGATTCGACTTGGCGAACTTGACTTGCGTGAGTCGCTTGCGCGACTTTCGGGCGGGGACGTGAAACAAATCTGCTGTCGCGGATTCAATTTCAAAAACTTCAAGGGGAATGCGGGCTGCAATTTTCAGCTGCGCCGCGTTTCGATATTTGGTAGCGGCAGGTTGTATCACACGACACTTAATGATTGCCACCCAAAATGTTTTGGGTTTTCCCAAAACAACGAAAAACCGAACCTTATGCCCTACAACTCCGACTCATTGCCCTCTCCGCCAATCTACTTTTTCGCGGATTACAAGTTCCAACCCGATGCGCGCCTGCTGACCAGCACACGCCACAACCGCCAACAAGAGTTGTCTATCAAGCACGCGGATTTCCTGCACGCTCTTGTTAAGCGTGCGGGTGAAGTTGTGGGTTATGAAGATTTGAAACGGGAAGTTTGGAAAACGGCGTTTGTCGAAATGGACACCATTCAGGAAACTAAACGCCAACTGAATCTTAAACTCGGTGGCGCGTTTGTCGAGAACTCTCGAAAACGCGGCTATCGCCTTGCCGTTCCGGTGAAAGTACAGACAGTACCTACGTTTGAATCACCGCTCTCTGAAATTGAACCGATTGAAATTGTTGAAGGTGAAGCGGGAAAAGCTGAAGTGATTTTCCCGCTTGTAGTTGATGAGCCGCCAACTTCCGAGAGCTATCAGTTCCCCGACAAATCCATCTCTCCGATTTCGATTCGACCCAATCACGGTTTCATAATCTCGTGCGCCGTCGTGTATGCCGCCCTGTACGTCATCGCCCTGTTCGTCGAAGTCGCTTACGAAATTGAGATTTACGGCAGAGCGGCGATGGTGGCTGCCCCGTTCGTGTTCGGTTGGATTTTCTCAACTTCTTATGTCGGCTTTGCGGTTGTCGAAAAGTCAGCGGCGATGGACGACAGGCTGCGCGGGCTGTTGTATGTGTTTGCAATTTTTATCGGTGCGGCGTTAGTTCTGCATTTCACGCTCGGCTTTGTGTTGCCCTCTCATAGCGTCACAAAATTGAACATGCAAGCCCAACCCGCGCACGCCGCATACTTGAAGAACGCGGCGTACTTTCTCGCCATACTGCTTCCGTGCTGCGTCGTCCCGTTCCGGTGCGTTCACGTTTTGACGGACGAAGCCCTCCGGCGCGGCAACGGGCGCGAGATTCTGCACCTGCTCAACGGAAGACGCAGAGCCGTCGCGCCCGGCAGCGCGCTTTATCTCACGCCACGCGGTTACGGCGGATTGCTGCTCGTCATCATCGCAGTGATGACTCCGCTTACCCTTAATTTGTTTGATAACCTCAAGCCCGCGCCGCAAATGAACCTATTTGTCCAACTTGTTTTGTGGCGCACGTTGCTGATGCTGACGCTCGCCGCGCAAGGCTTCGTCTGGTACACAATCAGCACTAATCGCCTGCGCCGCAATCTTTCCACTCGTCAAATCGCTACCGGACGAAGTTCATGAGGCGGCGGAACATTTCTCAATCAATTCATGTTTCCAAGTTCAATGTCGCTTCGATTGGGCTGATTGTATGTGATTGTAAAACCTGTTTTAGAAGCGTCTGTAAGCTCTGAAATTATGGGAAAAATTTGCACAAACACAAAGCGAATTTTCAGTTACTTCACCTACCAACTCGTTCTCTGATAAGCCTCTATAATCATCACAAATTCATAATAAGCCCTTATTATCGGTTCTCGAACACAAATACTTATTGAATACGGCTTTGAATAATGCTATAAGCCGTTTATGAGGAAGCACACACCGTTCTCTATTTCACCCAATCCGCTCGCGCTTTTTCTGACGGACGCGCTCGAAGCGGCACTTTTCAAAATCAGATACACGGTTGATTACAGGCAGGGATTGACCGCGATTCTCGGCGACATAGGGATCGGCAAAAGCTCTCTTGTGCGCTATGCCCACGCCGAACTTGACGCGCGTGATGATGTAACGACGATTCTGATTCCGACACCAAACTACAAAACCGAGTATGCGTTTATACAGGCTCTCGCCGGAGCGGTCGGCTTGCCGTCGCGTCGCAGCGTGCAGCAGCATCAGAGAGAGTTGGAGTCATATCTCGGCGAACAGTTTTTGGCTGACCGCGCGGTGGTGCTGTTCATTGATGAAGCGCAAAAACTTTCAACGCCGATGCTTGAACTTGTGCGGAGTTTTCTTAACTTTGAAACCGATGACGCGAAGCTGATTCAAATTGTGCTGGCGGGTCAACTCGAACTGCGCGACAGGTTGTTGACGCGCAAACTCAAACCGCTTTATTCGCGGCTCGTATCGCCTTCGGTTCTCGCGCCGATGAGCGTTGGTGAAGTCGAAAGCATGATTGCCCACCGGTGCGCTTACTGGAAAGTAAAAAACCCATTCCCTTCTCTTTCAATCATGCGGATTTACGAATTGACGCTCGGTATCCCGCGTGACGCTTTACGACTCTGCGCGACGGCTTTTCAGATGATGCTGATTCAGCAAGCGACATCCGTTCCCCCCGATTTAGTGAACATGGCTTATGCCGAACTGCAACTTCAGTACGCGAGGGAGGCGGCTGAAGAGTTGGAGGTTGAAGCCGAAGCATGAGCGAACCGGTCAAAGTTTTACCGATGGCGCAACTTCTCCGTTTGGCAAAGGAGAAGCAAGCCCGCGAGCGCAACGAGCAACCGCCGAAGCAAGGTGAAGATGCGCTTCAATCTGCTACTTCAAACGCTGATTCGGTAGTCACCGAAACGGCTGCCGAAGACCTTTCTGCGCCTACTTCGACGGCTCCGAAAACCATTCGTGAAAAACCGGTTACTGTACCGAGAATCGGTAGAGTAGTAAAATCTACAACTGTACCAAAAGAGGCTTCACTACTATACCAAAATACTACAGTAGTAGATTCCGGTACAGTAGTAGATTCCGGTACAGTAAAAGACCGTTTTACCCGTATTCCGAACGGAGTTTTAGACGACGTTTTGCCGCGTCTAAAACCTATCGAACAGGTAGTCTTGATGCGTCTCTACAGGCTTAGTCGAGGGTTCAACTCGGAGACATGCAGGGTAGGGTTCAACACGCTCGCAAAGTCTTGCAACATAAGTAAATCCACGACTCAAGCGACAATTGCGCGATTAATAAATCTTAATTTTCTAGAGGTTATGGGTGTCGAGCAAGGCGGGTCGAACAGGCAGGAACGCGGCACGACTTACCGTGTCAAATTGCCAGCCGCTACTGTACCGAGAAATACTACTGTACCGGGAAATACTACTGTACCGGGAGCTACCACCAATAAAGAAAGCTTTTTAAACAACACACACACAAACACAGAAGTGCCTTCGGCTGTGGCTGTGTGTGTGTCGAAATTCTCGCTCGAAGAATGTCAACGCTACGCCAAGCATTTGCAGCAGAGCGGACAGGGCATCAAGAATCCCGGCGGCTACGCGACGAAGATTTTCCGCACCGGCGAAGCGGACGATTTGATAGCGGCATTTCTCAACCCGTCATCACTCGCGCCGAAGGTTGACGCGAGCCTGTGTCCCGATTGCAACGGCACAGGATTCTGGTATCCGCGTGGAATCAAAAACGGTGTCGCCCGATGCAAGCACGAACACTTGTCCGACCTGCCGGAAGGAAACGCAACCGATGACTAAACCAAAAACTCGCAACGTGCCGACGAAAGCAAGTGCGACGAAAGCGAGCGCGGTGGATGTGACGAAGCCAGCAGCAAAGTCGGCGGCGAAGTCCGATGCCGCCGATTATTCGTTGCTTCTCGGTGAAGTTAAAAGTCGTATTCGCCTCGCGCAGTACGAAGCCCTCAAAGCCGTCAACCGCGAACTCGTGCAACTCAATTGGGACATCGGACGGATGATCGTCGAGCGGCAAAAAGATGAAAAGTGGGGCAGGGCAGTCGTCGAACGACTTGCGAAAGATTTGCAAACGGAGTTTCCCGGCGTGAGCGGATTTTCGGCTTCCAACCTGTGGCGGATGAAACTGTTTTTCGAGACTTATACCGGAAACGAAAAACTCGCACCGATGGTGCGAGAAATTGGATGGACGCATAACCTCATCATCATGGAACGGTGCAAAGACGACTTGCAGCGCGAGTTCTACATTCGCATGACGCGCAAGTTCGGGTGGTCGAAGTCCGCGCTTGTCCGCCACATCGAAACGCAGACTTACGAGAATACTTTCACGAATCAAACCAACTTCGACAAAACCATGGCGGCGGAAGTTCGTAGCCAAGCGACACTCGCGGTCAAGGATGAATACATCTTCGACTTCCTCGAACTCGGCGACGAGTACAATGAGCGACAGCTTGAGCAGGGACTCATCGCCAACGTCGAAAAGTTTCTGCGTGAGATGGGCGGCGTGTTCACGTTCGTCGGCAGCCAGTACCGTTTAGAAATTGACGATGAGGAGTTTTTCATAGACGTGCTGCTTTATCATCGAGCGATGAAGTGCCTTGTCGCGGTGGAACTCAAAGTCGGAAAGTTTCTGCCCGAATACGTGGGCAAGATGCAGTTCTACCTTGCCGTGCTTGACGACCGGGTGCGGATGCCGGATGAAAATCCGTCAATCGGAATTATCCTGTGCAAGTTGAAGAACAAAACCATCGTCGAGTACGCCTTGCGCGAGTCAAGCAAAGCGATTGGCGTTGCGGCTTATCGCACCTTCGCCGCGCTGCCGTTGAGTTTGCAGCGGCAACTACCCGCGCCGGAGCAGGTAGCGCGGTTGATGGAAGGAATCGAATAAACATCGAAATAAACCAATGTCGCATCTCGTCACGGAATTTTATCAATCGCTGGACAAGCCCAGCCTTGAGTGAATACGCCGATCACGAACTCTTTTCGAGCGGTTTGTGACTTATTGACGGAACAGAAGCTCAAAAAGCATCCGGCGACGAACAAGGAAACGGTTGGTACGGGCGCATACATGACCTGTGAGCGACTTTTAGACCTCAAGCTATGTCATATAGTGGATTAAGGTTTTATCCGCGACTCATCGCCCGACCTTGTGATTAAAACTGACATCACTCATCCGTCACTTCCGCGCTTCTCAATTTTCGCCGAGTTCGGCGTGCCGGAGGTCTGGCGACATGATGGTGTGAGACTGCAAATCTTCCCCCTCGACACAGGCGCATACACCGAACATGACCGGAGGGCAGTGTTGCCTAACCTCGCTGCCGCAACCATCACCGAACTGCTAAACGTCTGCCACGAGATGCCGCGCCGCGAGTGGTTGCGTCTTGTACGCGAGCGAGCGCATGAAGCGTAACTCTCATCGAATAAATTTCACTTATTTCGGTGCGCGAGCGAGCCGTGCCGAGTCAAGTTCGGGCGGCTGAAATCTGATCAAAAATCAAGCGAGCAGTAGTTGGTTTTAACCATTATTGCCGTCTCTAAAACCATGCTTTACATTTCTCAAGTGAGATTTGTATGATGGACAAGACTTGCACCGATGGCGCAAATCTATACGGGGTAGAAACCGTGAAGAACCTAGCAAAAGTGGCAATTACACGATAAAACTTCGCCGTGATACTCCGAGTCACAAAGTATCACCGGATACTTCTAGCTCGACACCAAACTCCTACCACAAGTGCCTGTCAATGTTCACTGCACCAACGAAATCAACCCACCTTTTCCAATCTTCATAACGAAGCGTCGCCCGCATCCTGCGAGAGGTTTCAGACGCTGAAAAGAGAAGTATCATGAGCAAGAAAAACCCGCCGCCGAACATCATCGAAATCCCTGTCAAAAGCCTTTACGTTCCCGCATACTACCGCGAACTTTTTCCGTTGGAGCGTGACCGCACGGCTCTCAAGACAAGTATCACGAGACGTGGCTTTCTAGCTGAACACGCGATTGTCGTGCGTCCCAAAACCGAGAGTCGAAAAGAACACGAAATCGTCGCTGGCGTCGGCAGGTGGGAGGTGATGCTTGAGCTTGAAAGCGAAACAATTCCGGCGATTGTAAAGGAAGAATTAAGCGACGCCGATGCCCGCGCCTATACTGCCTGCGACAACCTGCAAGCGTCACGCACCGCGACACGGCTTTCAGTCGCGCAGGCAATCGTGCTGGCACTCGACTACGCCGAGCAAAGCAAAACCCGCTACGACCCAAAACTTGTAACGCTTGCCGCTAACACCAGTCCCGCGACACACCGCCGCGCGATGGAGAGTTTGAATTATGCGCTGGATGTTCTACGCGCCGGAATGTGTAAAAACATCGCGGATGCCAGCATTGCTAAAATCGTCGCCGAAGCACTCAAGTACGCCAAAGTTGAAGGTAGCGAAAGGGCGAACAGCAGACGAAAAGAAGTTGACGCAAAAAGCATCGGTGACAATCGACAGTCTGATAACGGCAACGATATGAGACTTCATCGCTGGATTGATTTTGAGGATTTCTACACAGGCAAACTTGCCGTTAAAACATTCAAAGATATGTACTACGCGCCCAGCGAACGCGCGGCTGAGCATCGCCGTCAACAGCATCGAATGGTGACGGCTCACGCCGGAGAGAATAAGAATCGCTCCCTACAATCTGATGCCGTTGCGCCTGAATATACAGATGTTCCTATCACTGCTGATATTGCGAAAACTACGATAAATGTTGAAAGTATTATCGCGGAATGGACGGAAGCCGAAGCTTTTAGACTTATCGCTTTACTCGCTGCCCGCTTGTCGCCAAAGTTAAGTAGTGGAAAGAAATTGCCGCCGGAGTTCGCCGAAATATTGCGAACTGCGAATGTGGACACCAACGCCGTTCATCGTCTCTGCGATACTGTCGCCAAGCACCTTAAGTTGCCCGCCAAAACCGCATCGCAATCGCTTCCCGGTTTATTTGATTCATCCCTGCCCGACAACGCTACTCCGTGATGAGTTCTGACGATTCGCTTCAAGATGATACCGCACTGCGCGCAACGCTCATTCCACGTCGGGATTTCAGCGTGATAGAACCGCCGCATTTCGCCGCAAAGTTGCTCGAAAGTGACGCAGTGAAGCGCGAGCGGTTGCTGGTCGCATACGCCCTTTTCGCTGATTTGCTCAATCTCGAATCGCACACCGGGTCTGACCGCGTGGGCGTATGGCATTCGATGGAAGGTCTCGCGGAATTGCTCGATGTCGCGTGCGATGTCGCCGACATCAACCCGTTCGATAAAAAGCTGTGGCTTCAAGCACTCGGTGAGTTCAAAGCGGATTTGCGACGGCACGACGGCGAAGCGATGCACCGCAAGCCCGCACTTAAAAAGCACAACATCATCGCGTTTTATTTGGAAGAAACTCGCAAACAGGTGATGGCTGTCGCCGACCCGGAAGAGGTGCCGAATCGTTGGCGGCAACTTTGCGTCGCGGGTTATTACGCGACGCGCATTGCGGTTGACGACCATTCGGCACGCGATGCGGGAAAGGAATGGAGTCGCGCGCTCGAAGCTGCCCGCGCGATTCACCTCGCCATACTTCACTTGTCGGTTGAAGCATGGTCTGACGGCGATTACCGGACACGTCTTGATGCTGGCGCAGTTGTTGAAGCCTTCAGCAGAAGCTACGTGCAGAAGGAACTGTCATGGTCAACCGCCAAACATCGCCGCCGCGTTTCGATTCGCTTACTGCAAGGCAAACGCTACCGCTACCGCCGCACAGGAAAACGAAACAAGGGAGACTCTGACGGAAGCGATTCAAGCTTCGACCTCGAAGGCGTGGGACAAGATCAGTGGACGGATCAGAAGCAAGAGCAGATTGACGAAGCCGCATCGCCGGATGAGTTCGAGCCGCCGGAAGACGTTCCGACCGAACGCGCCTCGCCACCCGGAAGCGCAAATAACGCGCACGGTCTCTACCCGGCGGGTGAAACACCGTCATGGGCGCGTTCACGCATGACGGCGGAAACTTTGGGCGTGACGCTGGCATGGCTAAAACAACGAGCGAAGCAGAACCCGAATGATTTACGGCTGCGCTTGATACATACGTTCGTGTATTTACAAGTCGCTTACGGCTTCAAGACGAAAGACCTGCTTGATGCCAGACATGGCGGAGAAGCAAGCGGGAAATCAAAGGGACGTGAAAAGAAAGGGAAATCACAATCCATAGTTTTCGATAACGATTCGTTTCACATCTCACCGCATCGCCAAGATGCCAAACCGAGTTTCGGTATGCCGTTCGACGAACCGAATTTGTATCTCCCAAGTTCGCACACGCTGACGCTGCCCGCTCCCAAATCCATAGCTTCCGTTCTCGCAAGCCTACACGATGCGGAAATCCCCGCATGGATCAAACTCACCTATTTGTTTCTGTTTCGTGATGACAAGGGAAGGTGGCGACCACTCGACAAAGAAACAATTAACGCCGAATTGAAAGCGATTTCAAAGACGATTGGCGAACCTGTTGACGTTGACCGCATCGGACGCTCGGCGGCAACGCTCTTGATTGAGTACGGCGGGATGAATGAACTGACGGCAGCGTTCGCCTGCGGACACATCCCCCGTCATCTCGCCTCGCAAGCCTTCTACACCAATCTGCGATACGCCGAAATTGAACAGGCGCACACGCAAGCCGCGCGCAAACTTTTCATGCATATCGGAGACGTAAGCCAAGCATGGGTAACGCATCTCGGCATCGCACCGTTAAGTGTCGCTGCCCCCAAACGAGACACAGAACAAGAAGTCACAGCCGATTCGCTGGCAACAAATGATGTGCATACAACATACCGGGTCGGCTCGCCGTTTGTGCCACAAGTTGAGGCGGTGCGCGGCTATCTCAAAGGGTTGCGTCAATCCCTCAATGAGGGCGGCGATTGGCGCATGTGCTTCAATCGGTTCACGGCTTATTCGACTCTCGCGCTGATGTTCCTCACCGGCTTGCGACCTGTAGAACTTCGTTACCTGACGCACACGCGCCTTGCGCTCGACAACGCGCAACCGACGCTCGCGGTGATGGCGAAGATGAATCAGAGCTTTAGCGAATGGCGGACGCTCGAACTCGCACCGCTCATCACTCGGCAACTCGCCGCCTACAAATGCCACGCGAAAAGAGTGCAGAAGAAATTAACGCTTGAGTATGGACGCAACTTTTCTGAAGTCGAAGAAAAATCACAAAACGCCCTTTTCTTTTTCGTCCGCAAAAGTTATCTGCCGTTGCCCGTTAAACCGACGACGCTCAAGGAACACCTACGCGATAATAACCTTGAGATTGACGATTTTGAGTGGAAAACAAATGCGCCGCGTCACAACTATCGCAGCACTGCGATGCGTTTGGGCATACCGGGAAAAACCATTGATGCGCTGATGGGACACCTGACACGCGGGCGCGAATCACTGGGACGCTTCTCGATGCACGACCGCGCCGATGAACGATATTTTGCGGAACTTCTCGCTACTCATATCGCGGACGAACTGACGATTGAGTTTGCCGAACCGACTTGGTGGTGAAGCGTATGAATGACTTGCCCGTCACTGAAGCAATCGCCCGCGCGGAACTTGATAAAGCACCGAACGAACCCGCGAACAAACGGCGGCAAGCGGAGCATTTGGCGCAAGTCAAGCAGGTACTCAAAAGCAAGCAAGACTCGCCGCTTCGTCATCTTGCGATGCCGGACTTGGGTGCGATAACGGACATCACGCTCGCGGAGTTCGACGAACTGCGCCGCCGCGTCGTCGAGTGCCAAGACCTTTACGCGATTCCTAAATCGCCGAAGTTTGCGACGCTGGCGGAAACGATTTGCCGCGCGTGTCATCTGCTGTTTGCGCTCGTCGAATCCGGCGGCTTGTGTATGTCGCACCCTGAACGCGCGATTGAAGAAATAAAAATTGACGCTTGCGGCGCGCTCGGCGGTTATCTTCGCTGGTCTGGGCGCGAACCTCAACGCAAAATCGAAGCGGGGAAACAACCAACCTCTAATAGTGATAACGACGAAGAACATGACGCTTCAACATCCGGTTGCGCCGGTCCGCGTCATCATCTTTACACGCTCGGACACGCGCACTTAATGACTTTCGTTTATTACCGCGTGAAGAAAGGCGAAGCGTGTGACGGCGATCTGTTGCTGCCGCCTTTGCCGTCATCACTCGGCGAATTGAAAAGAGACGCTGCCGGACAATTAACGTGGTTGAAAAACTTCAAAGGCAAAGTCGAGTGGCGGCGCATTTTTCGGTTCTGGCTCAATACACAACTGTCGGACATACGCCACCGAAACACACCGTTACCCGCGCCCGTATCTTGGACGAGCATCGCTCATCTCGCCTTGTGGCGCATCTTGCCGCGCGAACGACGAGCGTTGCTGCTTGCGGCGCGGCAAAACTTAGTCGCTACGTCGCCGCTCCCTGACAGCAAAATCAACGACCTGCTTGCCCACCGCGAAATTCGTTATCGCAAAATCAACAAAAAAGAGCGCATCGCAATCACCACTACCGCTAATTTGACTTCACAATCATCGCAAGCCGAGTACGCGCGCTTGGGTCTCGAACAAACCGAAACCGCACTGCTTGATGTTGATGAAACATCAAAGGAAAACGCCGTTGAATCTAAGCGCGACGTTGACCGTCAACAGGTGATCGCGTTTCTGGCGACGCTGAAAACCGACGACACAAAGAAAGTCGAAGTCATCAAAGCCGCGAAATCTCTCGCCGATTCCGCTGAACTCATCTGCGACGCGGACGACGATTTGCGCTATCTGCTGCGCTGGGTCAGCACGTTGTTAAGAACGCGAAAAGAATTATCCACCGCACACACTTACGCGAGTCGCGTCATCAGGGCGATGCACGCCTTCGACGATAAACCGCTTTCTCGCTGCACAACGGAAGACATCGCCGCTTACCTCGAAAACTACGAAAGCCCGAACTCGGTGCGGAACGTGCGCGGCACACTCGAAGACTTCGACAACTATCTCATCGAAAGCAAAGGTGCATCACCGGGCAGAATCAACTGGCAAGACAGATCATTGCTGGCTTACGAACAGTACCGGGAACGCGATTGCATCACCGAAGATGAATACCGTCGTGTGCGCGAAGCCGTTATTCACAATGCTTCTGATGAACCTCTTCGTTTGCGGAGATTATCTTTGCTGACTTTGCTGGGACGATGCGGCTTGCGCGCCGACGAAGCGGCGTGGCTCGCCTCTTCAAACTTTCTCGGCTGGACGCAAGCAAGACTTCTCGTCATACGCTCGAAGACGCGCGCCGGACGCAAACGCATGTTGCCGCTTTATCTGTTACTTGACGAACAAGAACAAGACGAAGTGCGTCGTTACGTCAGTCTCTGCAAAAGCGAAAACGCCAAGCGATTTCTGTTCGCCAACGATAAAGGGGAGCGCGTTACCGCCCACGCTTTAGGACGCGAGACGGAAGCGTTGCTGCGCGCCGGTGGTGTGCAAAGTGAAACGGCACACGGGCTGCGCCATGCGTTCGCTACCGGACTGTTCGCCGCGTGGTGGTTACAGCTAACCGGGAGTAGTGGTGATGCGGCGATGCCGAACGCGAGTTGGGCGCGCCGCGCCCTAGAGATGTACGGACGACCCGGCATCGAGTCGCGCGCCGTCAGTCACGCTTATCACATACAGCTTTTACTCGGACACGCCGACTTGCGCGTTACTTTTGACAGATACATCCACGTCGTTGACCTTGCCTGCGCGGATGCCGTGATGACGGCTGAAAACCGTCAGGCGTGTTGTCACACAATGCGCCTGACTCACGCGGCGCGGCTTATCGGCATGGATGACAAAGAATTACGTTCCGCCGTCCATGAATCGCAACGGCAAAATGCCGGACTGGATTTATCCGCCATTCGTCCGCTTTTGCGCGGGCGGATTGCGAATCTTGATTCCAGACAATTCGCCATTACCGATTAGTCAAGACACAGAAACGCGCCCGTTTCACTTAGCATTTGGATGTTCTACCGGACATTCAACGTAAAAATATACGTTGACATACTTGATTTACTTGTGTAACCTAAACACTAAACAGCCAACGTTAAGTGATTAGTGAACGCTGCGCGAACAATTTCTTAAATAAGAGATGAGGCACAAAGTAAAAGCGATGACGACGAGTAAAGAATTTGGACAGCGCGTGCGAGATTTGCGCGAAGCGAAGCGAAAGACCGATGTGACATTCAGCTTGCGCCGCTTCGCGCAACAACTTGAAGTCAGCGCGACGTATTTGAGTAAAGTCGAAACCGGCGATTCGCCGCCGCCGACGGCAGACAAAATCATGCGAATCGCGGAACTGCTCGACACGGATGCCGACGAGTTGTTGGCACTCGCGGGAAAAGTTGACCCGCTACTTCCATCCATCATCCGCGAGCAACCGCGCGCCGTCGCCGACCTTTTGCGAAGCGTGCAGGAAGCCGGACTGGATGAAAAGCAAATTGAAAAACTGACAAAGCAGGTTAAGCGAATGAAGTAACGCCGGAGCAGAAACACGCAACATAAGGAGTGTGCGATGAAAGTCCCTTATTTGACCGAAAGCCACATCGAAGCGAGGGCAGACAACACGCTTGCCAGCTTCGAGCGCAAGTTCGGATGCTTTGAAGAACCCGCCGTGCCGCTCGAAGAAATCGCCGAATGTTTGTTTGACCTTGATGTTCGCTGCGAAGACTTAAACGCTACGCACGGCGGAGAAACGCTCGGCGCGATTTGGTTTGAACAACGTGAGATTCGCATAGACGAAACGCTCAACCACGAAGCGCACCCGGAAAAACTCGGACGCTACCGCTTCACGCTCGCGCACGAAATCGGTCATTGGGTTTTGCATGAACCCGTGCATCAAGCGCGCCGCAGGCAAAGCTCTTTATTTGAAGACACAAACCAACCGTCAATCATCTGCCGCGCGCCCTTACCGCAAACTAAGAAGCCGCCGGTTGAATGGCAAGCCGACTACTTCGCCGGATGTTTGACGATGCCGCGCTTCCTCACTATGCGCGCGTTTGAAAACATCAAAGGCAGCCGCGCGCCGTACATCGCAACCAACGAAATCGCGTTTTTGCAATCGCGCCACGCATCATCACAAGCAACCATTCCGATTCTCTCCATCTCACGCGAAATCGCCGACGCGCTGCAAACTTCGGCGCAGGCAACTCAATACAGACTCATCAATCTCGGCTTAATTCTAACCGACCAACCCGCCCCGCAACTTCTAACCCCAACCGAAATTGAAGCCACTTACATCGTGCCTGAACCATACTGACGGCAGCCGCCAACTCGTCCCGCGTGATACGGAGTGTCGCCGATGAGCAAACGCATTTACCTTGATATTGAAACGCTGCCGCCGCCCGAATCGGAACGTCCGCGCGTGCGTGAACGCATCAACAAACGCTTGCGTGAAACGAGCGAGCAACTCACTGAAGCCGAATTTGAACGTCGCACCGAGCATGAGTTTCGCCGCTTGGCAATGGATGCGGCGTGGGGACGTTTGCTCTGCCTGTGCGTGTTGATTGAACACCCGGACGGAACAGAGCGACGCAACCTGCTCGGCACAGATTCAGCGACGGGCGACTTTCACCTTGACGAAGCCCGCACGCTCCGCCGCTTCTGGCAAATCATGCGCGATGAAGTCAACATCCACCGCGACACGTTCATCGGCTTCAACCTGCTCGACTTCGACCTACTGTTTCTCGTCGGGCGTTCATCGCTTCTCGGCATCAAGCCGCCCTTCAACATCTCTTTCCGTCGTTATCAACAGCAACCCGTGTACGACATCATGTGGGAGTTCACACGCTGGCATCACCGCATCTCGCTCGACGACATGGCGCACGCTTTCGGCGTTGAGAGTTCAAAGCGCGACAACCTCGACGGCAGCCGCGTCTATGATTTCTACCTCGCCAATCGTCACCGCGAAATCGCCGACTACTGCGCCCGCGACGTGCTACTAACGCGCACGCTTTATCGTCGCTTGAACTTCATCGCCGACGAAACTCAGCAAGCCGCTTAAACATCTATGACATACCTCGCTCACACCGAAAACGCTAAAGGCATCGTTCACAACCTTGACGAACATTTGAAATCTACCGCCGGGCGCGCGGCGCGTCTGATGCGCGAAGCGTCAAGCGATGCGGACGCTGAACACCTCGCCCGATGGTGCGGGTTATTGCACGACGCGGGTAAGTACCGTGATGAGTTTCAAGCCTATCTGCAAGGCACACGCAAAGGCGATGTTGAGACGCATCACGCGGTGTACGGCGCGGGTCTCGCGTATGAGCGTGGCAGCGATTGCGCCGCGTTTGCGATTGCCGCGCATCACGCCGGTTTGCATGATGCGGAAGGCTTGATGAGTTTAATCGAGAAGCCGAGTTACAACGTCCGCGAACGATTACCGGAAATCATCAGGCGTGTTGAAAGCGAACTAGGCGCGCTACCGTCGGAAGTTTCGCAACCGATCTTTGTTGATGAAAATCTGCGGACAAGCGTGCTGATTCGGATGCTTTTTTCGACGCTGGTTGATGCCGACTTTCTCGATACCGAAGCGCACTACGCACCGGAACTCGTGCGTCCGGCGATGAAACTTGATGCAAGCGCACTGCTTGTTAAACTCGAACAAGAGCGGGAAAGGAAAGCCCGTGCATTTGCCGATAACGCTGCCAGTAATCTAAACACCGCTAATCTTGAAGTCGGAGCGATTCGCAATCAGGTGTTTGAATCTTGCGTAAAAAACGGCAAGTTGCCGCACGGGTTTTTTAGCTTGAGCGTGCCGACAGGCGGCAGCAAAACGATGGCAAGCATGGCGTTCGCTCTTGCTCATGCTGAGCAAAACGATTTGCGCCGCGTGATTGTTGTTATTCCGTATCTCTCCATTATCGAACAGAACGCCGCCGAGTATCGCCGCATACTTGACCCTGAAAACGCCGGTGTCGTTATCGAACATCATTCCGCCGTGCAAGTTCCAACCCGCAAAGAAGGCGATGAAGGTTCACGCACAAGTTTGGAATTGGCGACCGAGAATTGGGATGCGCCGATTGTGATTACAACGGCGGTGCAGTTTATCGAATCGTTGTTCGCGTATCGCCCCGCGCAGTGTCGCAAGTTGCACAACATCGCCCGCTCCGTTGTTATCTTCGATGAAGCGCAAACCATTCCGTCACACTTACTCAACCCGCTGCTCGGTGTCTTGCGCGTCATGCGCGATGACTACAAAACGAGTTTCGTTTTCTCAACCGCGACTCAACCCGCGTTCGCCAAGTTTGGTGAATTAACCAACGGCTTTGAAAAGGATGAAGTCACGCCGCTTGTCGAAGACTCGGCAACGGTGTTCAAAACATTGCGCCGCGTCTCGTTTGAAGTTCCGGCACGCGAAGAGAAGTTGACGTGGAAACAGGTTGCGGATGAAATGAACACCGAAAGCCAAGCGATGTGCGTCGTCAATACGCGGCGACAGGCGTTCGATCTTTACAGTGAATTGCAACAGGTGTTGAAGGAAAAAGCAGCGGTTGATTCCACCTGTTTGTTTCATCTCTCAAGTGCGATGTGCGCCGAACATCGTTTGGGCATTATCGGTGCGATGCACGAACCGCAAGAGGGAAGCATACGGCATCGCTTGCTGCACGCGCAGCCGTGCCTTGTCGTTTCAACGCAGCTTATCGAAGCCGGAGTTGATGTTGATTTTCCGTTCGTGATGCGCGCTCTTGCGCCGTTGGATTCGATTGTGCAAGCCGCCGGAAGATGTAACCGCGAAGGTCGCTTGTGCGATGAAAGCGGAATGCCCGTGTTGGGTCGCGTGCGCGTTTTTCGTCCCGCCGATGAGAGTTTGCCGCAGGGTGTTTATCGCACGGCGACGGATGAAACATCGTCGTTGCTAAACGCTATTGACGCTGAAAGTCTGGCGGTTGATGCGGAACTTTTCCCGCGCTACTTCAAAAGATTGTTCGGCAAAATCCCGACGGATAAAGGCGAACTTGAACGCGAACTCGTCGCGCTTAATTTTCGTCGCGCCGCGAAAATCGCCCGCGTTATCGAAGACGAAACAACCAGCGTCATCGTCCAGAATAAAAAGTACGGCGCGCCGGAAGAGTTTATAAAAGATTTGAAGTCTCGTGCGGCATGGAAAAAGCCATACGTTAGCCGTGATGAAATGCGCCGTTTGCAACGCCATCTCGTCAATCTTCGTTCGCGCGATTTTGAAACTCTGAAAGCGCACGGACAAGTTATGCCGCTTTTCCCTAATTCTCAATTTCCTGATTTGCAACCCGAAATCTATTTACTAAACGAAGGCTCTTATCATGAGCGTCTAGGCGTTCTCGTGCAAGGGCGACCCGCAGAGGAGATGATTTTATGAGTGAACACAAAATAGCTTTGCGCGTGTGGGGCGATTGGGCGTGCTTTACGCGCCCGGAAATGAAAGTCGAGCGCGTCAGTTACCCGACGATGACACCATCGGCGGCGCGTGGGCTTTTGGAAGCGGTGTTCTGGGAGCCGCAGATGTACTACATCATCCATTCAATTACAACCGTCAAGCGCGGGCATTGGGCTTCGTTTCGTCGCAACGAAGTCACATCGCGTATCAGTCTCGGCAACGTCCGTAAATGGATGACTAAGCCCGATAGCTTTCAGCCTATACAAGCGGGCGGCGGAGCGAGCGACGGCACGCAGCGTAATATGCTGGCGTTAGGCGGTGTCGAATACATCATTCAAGCTGAAGTGAGAATTAGTGATTTAGGCAAGCGTGACAATGAACTTGAGAGTAAATACACGAGAGAGATTGAACGTCGCGCGCGCGGCGGGAAATGTTTTCATCGTCCTTACCTTGGCGTGCGCGAGTTTGCCGCCGACTTCGATTGGCATGAAGCGAACGATGAAAAACCGCATGACGTTGAGAATACAAATTCATCGTTTGCATGGAACGACGATTTGGGGTTGATGCTCTACGATGTGTTCGACCACGACGCACGCGCCGCCGGATTCAAATGGCTGAACGATGCGGAAATCGAAAACGCCCGCTTGACGCGCACCCGCCAAGCCGAAAACTTAAAACCCGCCGCCCGGCGCGCTCTTGAAAAAGAACCTTTACCAAACCGCGCAGGAAGTCTCGTCGCGCCGCAACCTACTTTCTTTCACGCGCAAGTTAGAAACTCGGTGCTTGATTGCCACCCGTCGCGCGTGCGGATTGTCCGCCCGAATCTCGGAGGAGCGCATCAAGGGCAAGAACAGGAGGAAAAGTAAAATGTTACTGCAAGCCTTGAACGAGTTTTATGCGCGTGCCACCAGTGAAGGAAAGATTGACGAAGCCGCGTTCAACCCGAAAACGATACGCTGGATTGTCCCGCTCAACCGCGAAGGCAATCTGGAAGGCGAAGGTTTGATTGAAACTACAGGTGAAGGCAAGCGCGCGAAAGAATACAAACGCGCTCCACGCGGAACGCGCCCGAAGAATGCGGGCGGTGTCGCAGAGTTTTTGTGTGACGGCTTTGAAGCGGTCTTCGGCTTACCAAGTGATTTATCAATCATCGAACCTGATGAGAGAAAGCGCGCTCGACAAGTTGAAAACTTGCGTGCCAAACGGGGGGATTTTTGGCAACAAATCGTGGAAGTGACACAAGCTAACATCCACGATTCTTTTGGTGCTTTAACGGCGTTCGCCAAACAACACACGGCAAGCGAAGAAGCAGCGTGTGTGTGTGTGCCGTCTTTCATGCGGTTTGGTTTGCTTGCCGAACCGAAGCCGAAAGACAAACCTTGTTGGTGGGTGAAAACCGCGTCGGGCGAGGAAGTCAAACTCGGCGCGGACAACTTCACATTCCAAGTTGACGGCGAGATTTTAATCAATGAACCAAGTGTTCAAGATTACTGGCGAGGTAAGTACACCAGTGAAACGGAAGCCAGCGAAGCCGAATCGGTGCGCGGGTTGTGCCTTGTCACTGGTGACGAAAACGCCGCCGTGCGCGCGACACACCTGCCGAAAATATCCGGCGTGCCGGGTACGTCTTCGGTCGGCGGCTTGCTTGTTTCATTCGATAAGGAATCGTTCACATCTTACGGCTTCAACAAAAGCTACAACGCTCCTGTTTCCTCAAACGCCGTGACCGCATACACCAACGGGCTGAATTACCTGTTGCGTGACCGCGACCACAGTGTACGACTTGGCGGGACTGCGCTTCTGTTTTGGGCGAAGCAGTCCGATGCGGCAACGACGCGGCTTTCGCGTTTGCTTGACCGTCCGCGTCCCGAAGCGGTGCAGCGTTTCCTGCGTGCGCCGTTCGCGGGCGACGATGAAGCAACATTGCTGAAGCATGATCGCTTTTACAGCGTCACACTCGGCGGTAACGCCGGGCGCGTCATCGTGCGCCACTGGATGCAATCAACTGTCGAGCAAGCGATAGAGAACTTTCGTCGCTGGTTCGCCGATTTGGATATTGTGACGTTGCGCGAATCGCGGAGCGAAGAAGATTTACCGCTTTCGCTTTACCGCTTGGCTTTATCAACGGTGCGCGAAGCTAAGGATTTATCAACGGACGTTCCGAGTGCGCTTTACCGCGCCGCGCTTGAAGGCTCTAAGCCGCCGCTCATCGTCGCTAAAAAGATTATTGACCGACTCACGGTTGACTTGGCGAAAGAGGGTATCTCCGCGCTCGATAACCTCTCGCGCTTCGCGCTTTTGAAACTCACAATCAACCGCAACCGAAAGGAAGGTGACTTTATGATTGAACCGATTTTAGCCGAAACAAACGATACGGCTTACAACTGCGGGCGGCTCTTGGCTATTTTCGATGATTTACAAGCCGCCGCGCATGACTACAAGTTGGAAGGTGCGGGCGTTGTCGAACGCTACTACGGCACGGCTTCGAGCGCGCCTAATTCGGCATTCGGCATCCTGTGGCGACTGCATCAACACCACTTGAAAAAGATTGCGCGAACGGGCAATACAGGACGCGCGAAAGCGGAGGCGATGAAACAGAAAATTGAAGAAATCGCCGCCTTGTTTCGCCAAACAGATGCACGCTTTCCGCCGCAGTTTCCGCGCTCATTCGATATGCAAGCGCAAGGGCGTTTCGCGCTCGGCTTCTATCAACAAAAAGCCTCCGACCGCAAAGCGCGGCGGGCTTATCTGGATACCAAAAAATCTTCAAACGAAACCCACCAAGCGGCGCAAGACGCATCCGAAAACGACATCGGCAGTGCTTCGCAAGAGCAAGCTGAAACGCCGATTGAACAACTCACATCATTCGATGACCTTACTTCCTCAAATACCGCACAAGGAGATTCAAACCGATGAACGACACGATTACCAACCGCCATGATTTTCTCTTGCTTTTTGAAGTGACCAACGGCAACCCGAACGGCGACCCCGATGCGGGCAACATGCCGCGCCTTGATCCGAACACCAGTCGCGGAATTGTCACCGACGTATGCTTGAAGCGGAAAGTCAGAAACTATGTTGCCGCTTTCGCTCCCGAACGCAAGAAAGAAGTCTCGGAGGGTTTCAAGATATTTGTTCAACAGGGAGAGGTTCTCGGTAACACGATTAAAGACGCCGTTCGCCAAGCATCTGACAACGGAAAAGAAGGAAGCGTTGCAGAACGCGCAATGCACTGGCTTTGCAATGAGTTTTACGACATCCGCGCTTTTGGTGGTGTGTTGTCTGTCGGCGATGAAGTGATGAAAGGTTCGGCTTACGGGCAGGTGCGCGGACCCGTTCAGTTCACGTTCGGGCAATCGTTTCATCCGATTACGCCGTTGGAAATCACTATCACGCGCTGTGCGGTGACGAAGGAAGAAGACCGCGCGAAAGAGCGCACAATGGGCAACAAGCATATTGTGCCTTATGCGCTTTATGCCGCGAAGGGTTACATCTCTCCGGCGTTTGCCGAGCGCACGGGCTTTTCAAACGGCGATTTGGATTTACTGTTTGAAGCGTTGCTCAATATGTTCGAGCATGACCGTTCGGCGGCGCGCGGCGAAATGATTGTGCGCGGGCTATATGACTTTGAACATACGGGGACGCAAGGCGACACGAACGCCGAGCAGAACCGCCGCGAAGCCCGCGTCGGATGCGCGCACGCGCACAAACTTTTTGAAGGCGTGCAGGTTAAGTTGAAAGACGGCAAAGAGTTTCCCGAATCGTTTGCCGATTATGAAATCTCGTGCGCGTGGGATTCAAGCGAGTTACCGCGCGGCGTGAAGTTGCATAAGCGGCACGAAACCTAAAGTCATGAGGTGATCGAAATGAGCGACGATGAGACGTTACTCATATCAGCCCTTAATCAATTTTTGTTTTGTCCGCGCCGTTGCGCGTTGATGCACACCGAAGGGATTTGGGTGGACAACGCGCACACGGCGAAGGGGACGCTGGTGCATGAACACGCCGACTTTGCGGGTTATGAAACGACCGACGGCGTGAAGTCGTTGCGCGCTCTGGTGTTGTATTCGGAGGTTTATAAACTTTCGGGACGCGCCGATATTGTCGAAGTGCGCGAAGTCAAAACGGCGGGCGGCATGAGGCGCGTCTATGCTCCGGTTGAATATAAGAAGGGCAAGCGGCGGCAGTTTGAGAACGACGAGGTTCAGCTTTGCGCGCAAGCGTTGTGTCTCGAAGAGATGTTTGCGACGCGGGTTGAGCGCGGGTTTATCTTTCACGCGACGAGTAAGCGGCGGCGCGAAGTCGCATTTGATGATGCGTTGCGGGCTTTGACATTACAGACGATTGAAGCCGTGCGCGTGTTGTTGGCAAGCGGCGCGACACCGCCCGCGAGGTTGTTGCCGCGTTGCGACGGATGCAGTTTGCGCGCGGTCTGCTTGCCGGAAATCTCCGACCCGACGCTTGGCGCGAGTGCCGCTTACGCCTTGATGCTCAAAGGGGATGTGAGTTGAAACGGCTATCAAGAAAACAGCACTGACGAGGTTCGTTGAATTATGGAAGTCAAACAGAACACGCTTTACTTGACGACATCGGGCAACTACATCGCCCGCGATCATCTGACGTTGCGGATTGAAGTCGAGCGAGAACTAAAACTCGCCGTGCCGATTCATCACATCGAATCCGTTTGTTCATTCGGGCAAAACTCGTTTAGCCCCGCCGCGCTGCAACTGTGTTGGGAACATGGTGTCGGCGTTAACTTCTTTTCCGAAAACGGATATTTTCAAGGGCGTTGGGAAGGCGTCGCAAACACGAGCGTCGGCTTGCGAAGAACGCAGTATCGCGCGGCGGATGATGTGCGTTGTTGTGTTTCCATAGCGCGGTCGTGCGTCGCCGGAAAGATAAACAATTCGCGCGTCAGTCTCTTGCGTTCGGGGCGTGAAACCGAAGTCACGGAAGAAGCGGAACGACTTAAAAGCTGCGCCGATGAACTGACCAACATTTTGCGCTGGCTTGAACGCGATGCGGAAACGCTCGACCAAATACGCGGTTATGAAGGGCAAGCGGCGAGTCTTTATTTCTCGTGCTTTAATTTTCACTTGCGGCATCAACGCGAAGATTTCAATTTTACGAAACGCACGCGCCGCCCGCCGCTCGATGCTATCAACTGTTTGATAGGGTTTCTTTACGGCATGTTAAAACATGACTTAATCGCGGCGTTGACGGCGACGGGACTCGACCCGTTCGTCGGCTACTTGCACACGGAACGCCCGGCGCGTCCCGCTCTCGCGCTCGACATGATGGAAGAGTTTCGCCCGTTGGTGGCAGACCGTCTGGCGATGACGTTGATTAACCGCAAGCAAATTGCATTAGATGATTTCGTGATGTGCGAAGGCGGAGCGTGCGAGTTCACGAAAGAAGGCAAAAGGAAAATCATCACCGCCTACCAGACGCGCAAGCAAGACACGGTTGTTCATCCGTTGCTGGGTCAAGAGTTTCGCTACGGGCAATTGATGCTCGTGCAATCCCGCATCCTAGCGCGTCACCTGCGCGGCGATATTCCAAACTACCTGCCGTGCGTGCTGAAGTAACGTGTTGAAGTAACAAGCCGACGACTTCCATGTTTATCCTTATCGCCTACGACGTAGCGACCACCACACCTGCCGGAGCGAAACGTCTGCGCCGCGTCGCACGGGCGTGTCAGGATTACGGGCAGCGCGTGCAAAACTCCGTGTTTGAATGCCGCGTTGACGCGCACCAATGGACGCTTTTGCGTGATAGACTCCTGCGCGAAATCAATCTTAAAGAAGATGCCCTAAGATTCTACTTTCTTGACCGTGACGCGACGATTGAGAATCACGGCTGCAAAAAGCCGGTTGACCTCGAAGCCCCACTGATTTTTTAATCCACTCCTCAAACGCAAAATGAACCGCACTCACCACATCACGGACAAGCCCGCCCACACCCGGCGCGAACCCCAAGCGGCGTTCAACTCCCGCGACCTTCGCGCCAACTCTAATTCACTAACTATCAATCATTTGGCAGTTGACCATCAAATATCTATTGCTCCCCGCTTGATACCAATCCCGGTTTCGCGGCACAATGCCTTCAAGCGGTTGTCAGACAGTAACTTGGCTGCACCGCGGGTTCGCCTCGCCTAATAAGCGAGGCGCGGATTGAAACTGGTAGTTATGCGCGGGAACACGGTTCATCCGCCGGGTTCGCCTCGCCTAATAAGCGAGGCGCGGATTGAAACTGCGGTAAAGGGGCATCCGGCGCAACACCGAACGGGTTCGCCTCGCCTAATAAGCGAGGCGCGGATTGAAACCAATGCATACGGAAAGGCGGCTGACTCGTGAACAGGGTTCGCCTCGCCTAATAAGCGAGGCGCGGATTGAAACCAGGACAGTAACGCCTCGCTCGTAATGCTCACCGGGTTCGCCTCGCCTAATAAGCGAGGCGCGGATTGAAACGGCGTGTTCAAAAAAGACGAGCAGCCGTTTGAGGGGTTCGCCTCGCCTAATAAGCGAGGCGCGGATTGAAACAGCTATCAAAGCGAGCAACGATTACTTGCGCCAAAGGTTCGCCTCGCCTAATAAGCGAGGCGCGGATTGAAACTTAGATATATGCGAATCAGTAGTTGAAATCGAACGGTTCGCCTCGCCTAATAAGCGAGGCGCGGATTGAAACAAGGTCAACGGCGACTACAAAGCAACGGACGTTGGGTTCGCCTCGCCTAATAAGCGAGGCGCGGATTGAAACGTGCTATTTGCGCCCCGTACACGGTTTTACGGGGGGGTTCGCCTCGCCTAATAAGCGAGGCGCGGATTGAAACTTATGTTCGCTTTCGTTTTCGTTCTCCCGCAGAGGGTTCGCCTCGCCTAATAAGCGAGGCGCGGATTGAAACTCATCGGTGAAAGTATGAACGCATCAAGTGGTATGGGTTCGCCTCGCCTAATAAGCGAGGCGCGGATTGAAACAGCTAGGTTTCAAGTTTATCTATGCCGTTCCCGCGGTTCGCCTCGCCTAATAAGCGAGGCGCGGATTGAAACACTTGTTTCGTTCGATGTTCGACGGGCGAAAAGAAGGGTTCGCCTCGCCTAATAAGCGAGGCGCGGATTGAAACATCATTAAAGATTTTTACTCAACGTATAGTCCGCGGTTCGCCTCGCCTAATAAGCGAGGCGCGGATTGAAACTATGCGACCGGCAGTAATCGCGTGATTGACATTAAATGGTTCGCCTCGCCTAATAAGCGAGGCGCGGATTGAAACCTTTCAATATCACCTGAATCGAA
This sequence comes from Pyrinomonadaceae bacterium, assembly GCA_041743485.1. GTDB lineage: Bacteria > Acidobacteriota > Blastocatellia > Pyrinomonadales > Pyrinomonadaceae > JANDLT01. The sequence goes on along the minus strand of JBGTMR010000116.1, from coordinate 403 downwards.
TGTCCCCCGTCGGGGGTTCGCCTCGCCTAATAAGCGAGGCGCGGATTGAAACGGGTATTAACTACGCAGTACGCGCCCGCAATCCGGGTTCGCCTCGCCTAATAAGCGAGGCGCGGATTGAAACTTTTACAGTCCTTTAAGGAAAACAAACATGACTACGGTTCGCCTCGCCTAATAAGCGAGGCGCGGATTGAAACAAATTGCAAGCCGGAGCGACGGCGGGCGGATGGAGGTTCGCCTCGCCTAATAAGCGAGGCGCGGATTGAAACAGGTGATGACTTGATGGTGTTCGTGACGAGTAGGGTTCGCCTCGCCTAATAAGCGAGGCGCGGATTGAAACGCGGGCGAGTAGGGCGGATGATAACGCCGGTTATGGGTTCGCCTCGCCTAATAAGCGAGGCGC
>JBGTMR010000115.1:0-11117 GCA_041743485.1 Pyrinomonadaceae bacterium | reverse complement strand
TGCGCGGCGCGTCCATTTCGGGTTGTCTCGTCGCTCTCAAGCGCGACAGTGAATCGTAGAGGAAGAAGCGTTGCTGCGCCCCCTGCGTGACGTGAAGCAGGTTATCGAGCGCGTCGTAATCGTAATACGTCGCCTGCACGGGTGTGTTCACATCGCCCAGTTGTCCCGCGTCGTTCGGCTCATCGGCACGCCGCACTCTGCCCAGCGCATCCATGACTTGGCGGCGGGTCTTTCCGGCTTGATCCGTCGCCGTCACGACCAGCCCGCTTGATGCGCTCGTGCCGTAACTCGCCGGAAGCGTCGCCGCCCCGCCGTAGCCGACTTGCGCTAAAGTCTGCACGCTCGCCCCCTCGACGAACTGCGTCTGCGTCATCCGCCCCAAGTCGTCATACACCGCTTTCGTCCAACGCCCGGACGGGTTGACCTGCTGGTTTGCACTTCGATTCTGTGGTGCCAAGAGGTTCTTTGACATAACTGATGCGCGTTACTGTGCTTTGCTCGTCAACAGACAAAGCAATGCCACGCTCACGATACTCTATGCTTATGAGCGGTCCGTCTGGCGACTCGTAAACTGGAGATGATTCTTCATCGCCTAAACACTCATCAAAAGCATATCTCGTGATTATGTAGTTCTCTCCGAAATGCTTAATGGCTTCTTCCTTTGAGAGATTTTCCGGGTATAAATCAATGCTATTGATTGTTCCGCTGCTTTTATCTACAACAACGGTCAATTTGCCGGATAACTTCCCGCCGATTTTGTAGTCGTTCCACACTTCTGGATTCGGGTTATCTTCTGTTTGCCCTTGCGGAGAACCAGACCAATGAGGCTTACCAAGTACGCGCAGCATGTCCGCGCTTGTTGATATGCCAATCGTCAGCCCTTTGTATGTCGCCGCGCGCCATTCGGCTTTGTCTTGTGAAGGTTGTGTTACGACCTTTTGCTCCATCTTCTGATACTTTTCAAAAGAATGACTGGGGGTTGTGCCAAGCGTGAGACATAAGATTGCATAGATCACTACAGAAATTTCCGTCATGGCTTTTCCTTTCATCTTCTATCGTTCATCGTGGCGGCGGCGGTGGCGGGCAGTTTGAGTTAAGGAAAGTTGCCGGATTAACAATCGTTCCATTCACTCGAACGGCAAAGTGAATTTGAAGCCGAAAAAGGGTAGCTTATGTCTCGCGCTGGATGCGGTTTACCAACTCCCCAGTATATGGAAACTCGAAAGCCGTGCATACTATGCGCGGCTCTTCCTAGTGGTTCAGTTTGAGATTAGAGACCATCAAATGTTGGGTTAGAATTTCAAACTGAACCACTACCGAAGATTTAGATGTCATACTCCTAAGCTGCGGCAGCAGCAAGACGGTAGCCCACAGAAGGCGCACGCCGTAACTGTGGGTTTAAGCGGTACCAAGATTTCAAGCTGCGGCAGCAGCGTAAGATAACCCGATGAGTTAAACGATTTCTGCCGCTACTACCGTAGCTTGAAACCTCTTTCTACCGTTCTTCCCACAGTTACGCTTTGCTTCACTGTGGGCTACCAACTTGTCGCTGCTGCCGCAGCTAAAGAGCAGGGCATACTTAACCCTTGATTCGCATTAGCAGTTCAAAGTAATGAAGGCTTGCGTAACTGAAGCACCACACCGGAGCCAGCAAACGGGCGGCATTCAGCCTTACAGGGTTGGCGAAATTTAACTGCCGATGCCGGGCAACCGTCTGTTAGCAAACAATTGGTTGTCCGATTAGAGACAGCCGTACATGTTTTTTGTTTGAAACCACTGTGAGTTAGTCGGCAACAATTCAGATATGAAGAATAAGAAAAGTATGAGTGATATTAAGCCGTATCGTTGGCGCAGATGGTTGTGCGTGTTTTTGTTAATGGTGTCGCCTGTCGCGGGGCTTGGACATGGCGGCGAAGACCACGGGGCGGAACAAGCATCCGTCGTCGCGGCAAGTACCGGCATGGTCGCACGCACGGCGAAGGTAGGCGAATGGGAAGTTGTCATCAAGCATCCATCGCTTGAGCCTGACAAGGAACTCGCGGCGCGCGTCTTTGTCACAAAGCACGACACAAACGAGCCTATCGAGGGCGCAAATATCACGGTCACGATTTCGGGCGTGGACGCCGCACCAACACAAGTTTTAGCCGTCGCCGGAAATACTCCGGGAGTGTATGAAGTGATGCTGCCGCCGATGCCTAAGGGAGCGTATAAACTCGCGGTGCAGGTCGGAGCGGACAGCGGAAACGAAACGGCGCAGTTTGGCGAAGTGCAAGTCGCTTCGCCGCCTGTCGTGGAAGCAAGCAGCGTCAACGGTTGGGCGCGCACGGGGTTAATAATTCTCGCCGCACTGCTCGGACTCGGCGCGACGGGCGTAACCGTGATGCGATTGATGCAGAGCGCGCGCAGCCGAAAAGGTGAAACTGCTGCCGCTTGAAAAAGATTGGTGACGGCTCCAAAACTACGTGCGGGATGTGTGAAAGATAGATTGGCATGAAAAGAAACAAGACGGCTCGTCTGCTGTCAGGGCTAAATGTGTGCCTCATCATCGCTCTCACAGTTTTTACAGTGAACGCGCAGACTGTGCTGCCGCAAACCACGACACCAACCACACCGCCGCCGACGCAACAGAGCGCGCCGTTGTCAGGCAGACAAGCCGGAACGCCAAACGCGGGACAAGCGACGACGACGCAGTTGCCAGCCAATCAGCTTTCATCGTCGCAGTTCTTCGCTCAGGACGGCTTCACGGTTGAGCGACTTGTCGAATCCGGTTTCAACGCCCGCCCCGACTTGCTCGCCGCAAGACAGCGTTTGGCAATCGCACAGGGCAATTTGATTCAAGCGGGCTTGCGCCCGAATCCGACGCTTGACGCTGAACTGGGAAGCCCGCGCTTTTTGGGCGGCGAAGCGGAATCCGATTTATCCGTCGGTGCTTCACAAATCTTTGAAACAGGCGGCAAACGGCGTAAGCGCGTCACCGTCGCGGAACTCGCGCTCGCGCAGACGCGCGCCGACGTACTCGCCTTAGAGAGGATTTTCGCCGCCGGGATTCGCGCCGCTTACGCGCGTGTAGTCACGGCGGCGAGACAACTCGACACGCTGGAGAATTTAATCGCGGCGAACACGGAACTCGTCCGCATCACGAACGAGCGTGTTCAGGAAGGCGACGTGGCACCGATTGATTTGAATCTCGTGCAGCTTGAATCCGACCGCTTGCGGGCAAACGTCATTACGATGCGCGCCAACCTCGAAGGGGAGTTGATTTCGATTCGCACGCTTGTCGGCTTAGAACCAAGCGAACCGCTTCAGCTTGCGCGCTTGCCCTTAACGCCGCCGCGCCTTGAGCTAAGTTTGGCGGAAGCGACGGACATCGCTTTACGCGAACGCGCCGATTTGCAGTCCGCGCGGCTCGGCGAAGACTTAGGCAACGCACGCATTCGTTTAGCCGAATCGTCGGGAACACCGAACGTTGCCGCCAGCATTCGATACTCGCGCGCGCGAGGCATTTTTGATTTACCGGAATCGCTCGGCGCGAATTTGAATGCAACCGACACGGATAACGAATTGACATTCGGCGTCTCAATCGGACTGCCCGTCTTCAATCGCAATCAAGGGCAGATTGCGTCAGCCGTCGGTGAGCGCGAACAAGCCGTCAGGCAACGCGAGTTTTTGGAAGCAAGCATTCGCAGCCAAGTCGCACTTAGCTTTAGACGGTATCGCGCGGCGGCTGAAAGCTATGTTTTGTATTCAACGCAGATTGTGCCGCGCGCCGAAGAGAACTTGCGAAGCGTCCGCGCAGCTTACAACCTGGGCGAGTATTCCGTGTTCGACATCGTGAACGAACAACGTCGTTTGATTGAAAGCCAGACGGGACTCAACGAAGCGTCGGCTAATTATTACCTCGCGCTTGCCGAACTCGAAAGAGTTTTAGGAACGACGATTCCGGCGAGCGGTTTCGCACCCGAAGGCGTATCGGTTCTACCTGATAATTCGATTCCTAAGTTCAAACCCGATGCCGGACGCCAAGCATTGAAATCGTTTTCTTTAGTCGCAACGCCGTCCGCTTCCACATCGCTGGATGTTCCGACAGCGACGACAACTTCCGCCGTCGCTTCAACAACGGTCAAACCCGAACACGAATGATTGTCAAAAAATCAACCTGACAGAGAGACAACACAGTAAAGAGACAACATAGAAAGAGACATGCAGATTATGAACAAAATTATCACCACCGTAGTTCTCGGTTCGCTCACCGTCTTCGGGGCGGCGTGTTCCGCCGACGAAACCGCGACGAACCGTGCGACAACATCCGACGCCAATCCTGCCGCAACGACAACTGCCAATACCGCGACGACAAACACGGCGGCATCAACCGCAACAACCGACGACACACCCGCCGCCGTGCGCGCCGCGCTTCCCGACGCACAGTCGTTCACGACGCAACACAAAGACATTCCGGCGGCGACCGTTTCAAGCATCGAGAAAGAAAGCGGCGCGAAAATCACCGACATAGACCACCACTCGTATCTCGCTTTTTCCAGTGCGGGTGGGGCGCGTCGCCAAGTCGGAGCGGCAACCGTCATCAATGCCGACGGGCAAGATTTTGTCGTCGTCTATGACAGCAAAAACGGTTCGCCCGTCATCCGCGAAGTTCGCGGTGGAAATCTCGCGCCCGACTTTCGGAATCAATTTAAGGGTAAAGGTCACGACGACGCTTTAACATTCGGTAAAGACATCAAGTCAATCGGCACACCGGAAGCAACGGCGAAATCAATCACGACGGCGGTTAAAAGCGACGTGTTGGCGATGCAGGCTCTCTACGGTGCGGCGCATTCCCACTAAACATCCAAAACCTTTCGACAGGCAGCGATGAAACGAAGCACATTGCACACCGGCAAACATTTTCCCGATAAGGAAATCCCGCGTCTTCTTCTCCTGCGCGCGGCGTTCATCATCATTACCGCCGCATTGCTTTGGTCAACGGTGGAAGGAAACTCCGTGTTTGCTCAACCGGCGACCGCACCCGCCACAGGCAAGACGGGCGCAACGGTTGCACCCATACGCACGGCGGAGCGCAACATCACCGCGCCAAACGGTTCTTTCGTCGCCCGTTTGCGGCAAGCACCGTCCGACCCGCGTGCCGGTGAAGCGGTCAATACCGAAGTCGAGTTAAGCGAGAAAGTCGAAGGCGGATTCGGCGGCGCGGAGAATCAACCTGTTACCGGAACAGTCGTTGCGCGCATCACAACGGCTGCCGGAGAAACCATAGCCAACAACATCGAGACGCACGCCGAAGGCACGCCGCCACGAGCAGGCGTGTACGGTGTGCATTATGAGTTTCCGCGTGGCGGCGAATACAAACTCATCTTCAACGTGCGGACGCAAGACGGGCGAAGTTTCGACGCCGATTTTCCCGTGAGCATTGTCGCCGCTCCGGTTAACTGGCTGTTCTGGTTTGGAGTCGCCGCACTCGGCATCATCTCGGCGGGCGCGATTTTCGGTTACTACCGTTCATGGCGCAATGAAAACGCCGACGTGTACGGCGAACGAGTTCCGGCAAGCACGGCGTGGCGCAAAACAGTCCCCGTCGCCATCGCCGCACTCGTTTTTTTCGGATTAGGGACGGCGGCACTCGCTTACTTCACGCCGCCAAATGAACGACGGGCAATCGCCGCACTCCCGCCCGCACCCGCCGCAGGAGAGGCGGCGACATCTCCGGTGACGGGCGACGCCGCGCTTGGCGGAAGCGGCGCGACCATCACGATTTCCAAAGAATCGCAATTACTTTTCAGCATCCGCACCGCTCCGGTCGAAGCACGAAACATCGTCGCCGGATTAAAGGTCACGGGTACGGTGCAAGCGCGTCCCGATGCGCGTGCCGTCGTCTCGCCGCCTGTATCGGGGCGCGTCTTTTTAGATAGCAAAATCACCACCGGGGCGGCGGTCAGCAAAGGTCAGCGCATCGGTTACGTCGAGCAGATTTTAGGCGCACCGGAACAAGCCGCGCTCGAAGCGCAACGAATCGGGCTTCGCACCGCCGCGCTCGAACAGCAGGCGCGTCAAGCCGAACAGAACGCTCTCGCGCAGCAAGCACGCACGCGACTCGCGCAAGCCAACCGCGAACTGCAACGCGCGACCAATCTCTTGGAAGTCGGAGCCGCCCCGCGTCGCCGCGTCGAGGAAGCGAACACCGCCGTCCTCATCGCTCAACAAGAGGTCGCAAGTGCCGAACAGCAAGCCCGTATCGCCACGCAACAAGCGCAACTCGCCCGCGCTTCAATCGAAAGAGTTGACCCGACGCGCCGCTTCCCTTTGCTCGCGCCGGTCACGGGAATCGTGAGCGGACTTAACACCGCGACAGGTCAACAGACGGAAGCGGGAGCGCAGATTCTAAACATCGTTAATCTCTCGACCGTTTTCTTACAGGCACAAGTCTTTGAGCGCGATTTGCCGACGGTGCGCGAATCAAGGCGCGCGAGTTACACGTCTCCCGCGCTTAACGGCGAAGTCTATGCAATAGGCGAAGGCGGCGAAGGAAGGCTTGTCACCGTCGGGCAATCGGTTGACCCCAACACGCGCACCGTACCTGTCATCTACGAAGTCCCGAATCCGCTCAATCGTCTGCGCGACGGGATGTTTGTTGAAATCACACTTGACACGACGGGCAATCAAACCGTGTTGAGCGTACCCAAGCAAGCGGTCATCACCGAACAGGGACGCACGTTCGTTTTCGTCTTCGATGGCGGCGAACAATTCGAGCGGCGCGTCGTCACGCTCGGTGCGGAAGGTCAAGACTACATGGAAGTCAATTACGGCTTGAGAGCGGGTGAGCGCGTCGTGACCGAAGGGATTTATCAACTTCGCTCGACACAGCCGGGTTAAAATTTTTGTTCAACTCGATTACCAAACATATGAAAACGCCGCTGTGAACAGCAGGCATTAAAGAAAGGGATTATCAAAGTTATGAGAAACAGATTCTTAGTCTTCGGAACGCTCGGCTTATCGTTCGCATTGCTTGCCGGATGCGCCGCCCCGGAGAGTTCCGTGAGCGACAACAAAGGCACAAACGAAACGACGGCGGCAGCGCCCGCGCTTGAGCCGATTAAGAACGCCGAAGCACCGGCGGCATTCCGCGCCGACTTCCGCACCGAACCAACAGAGATTAAAGCCGGAGAACCGGCGACGCTCTCGTTCACCGTTAAAAACAATCAAGGCGCGACGGTGAAAGATTTACAAGTCGTACATGAGAAGCCGATGCACCTGCTCGTCGTCTCAAATGATTTGAGCGAGTTCTATCACATCCACCCCGAACCGCAGACGGACGGATCACTTAAAGTCACGCACACATTTCCGAACGGTGGGGCGTACAAACTCTATGCTGATTTTACGCCGCCCGGAGCAACTCAAATCGTTGACCGCCTTGATGTCAACGTCGCCGGTGGAGCGCGTCCGCGTGTTGCGCTCGTCGAAGACAAGTCCAACGTCAAAACGATTGACGGCTTGCGCGTCACCATGAAGCCCGACAAACCCTTGCGCGCCGGTGAAGAATTGATGCTTAACTTCGCGGTTGCCGATGCGAAAACAGGAAAGCCTACGACCGACTTGCAGCCTTACTTGGGCGCGCTCGCGCACTTCGTCATCATCAGCGAAGACACGACGGACTTCCTTCACGCGCATCCGATGACGAAAGACGAGATGGCGGAGATGGGCGGCGGCAGTCACGGCGAGATGAACGGCATGGCGCACGACGATGCGGAGTCGAAGCCACATTCACATGACGCCGCCGAGTTGAAGGACAAAGCGAAATCTGACGAAAGCCCTTCGGAAGTCGCCGCGCACACGACGTTTCCGCGCCCCGGACTCTACAAAGTCTGGGCGCAATTTCAGCGTAATAACCGCGTCATCACCGTGCCTTACACCGTCCGCGTCGGCGGCGGGCAAGCGATGGCGGCGATGAATCAAACATCCGTTCCGGCGGATGCGATTCGCGTCACGGTGAGCGAGGCGGGCTATGAACCGTCGCGTATCGAAGTCAAACAAAATCAAAGCGTCAAACTCGCGTTCTATCGCAAAGATGCGAACAACTGCGGCGGTGAAGTCGTGTTTCCAAAACTCGGGCTACGGAAAAAACTGCCGGTTGGTGAAACAGTGGTCGTCGAAGTCACGCCGAAAGAATCGGGCGAACTCGGTTTCGCGTGCGGCATGAACATGATGCGCGGCGCACTCGTTGTGACGAACTGATAACGCGAGAAACACGAATCAAGCCGTATGTTGAACGCAATTATCAAGTGGTCGCTCAAGAACAGGTTGATGGTCATCGCCATCTCCGCCCTGTTGATGGTCTGGGGAACTTACGTCGCGTTGAACCTGCCGGTTGACGTGTTCCCCGACCTCAATAAACCGACGGTCACAATCCTCACCGAAGCGGGCGGATTAGCACCGGAAGAAGTCGAAACGCTTGTCACGTTTCCGCTTGAGACGCTGATGAACGGCGCGCCCGGAGTCGAGCGTGTGCGCTCGGTGTCGGGCATCGGTTTATCCGTTATCTACGTCGAGTTCGGTTGGGGAACGGGGACGGACGGCGAACCTGCCGTCATCATGTCCATCCAGAAACAACCCGGGGCGGCGACGCAAGGCTTGACCGAAAAAGTTGATGAAGCGGTCAAGGAACTGCAAGCGACGATGCCCGAAGACGTGGAAATAAACCCGAATCTGTTTCGTCAGGCGAACTTCATCAACGCTTCGATTGATAACGTCATCGAAGCTTTACGCGACGGAGCGATTCTCGTCGTCATCGTGCTGTTCTTGTTTCTCTTAAACTTCCGCACGACGGCGATAACCCTGACCGCGATTCCGCTGTCGTTCATCGTCACTTTTTTAGTCTTCCGCGCCTTCGATGTATCAATCAATACGATGACTTTGGGCGGTCTCGCCGTCGCTATCGGCGAACTGGTGGACGACTCCATCGTTGACATCGAGAACATCTTTCGTCGCTTGCGTGAGAATCGCACGGCAGAACATCCGCGTCCGCCGCTCGAAGTCGTCTATCACGCTTCACTGGAGATTCGTTCCTCAATCGTTTATGCGACCATCATCGTCGCGCTGGTCTTCATTCCGCTCTTTGCATTGACCGGAGTCGAAGGGCGATTGCTTGCCCCTCTCGGACTCGCCTACATCACGGCACTCGTCGCTTCCCTTTTCGTCAGTCTTACGGTCACGCCCGTCTTGGCTTCTTACCTGTTGCCGAAAATGAAATCTATGGCGCACGACAAAGACGGATTCCTCGTGCGCTTCCTGAAGCGTTGGGACGAGAAGTTGCTTCACCGGACACTGCATCATCCTTACAAAGTCATCGGGGTCGCAACGCTGCTGTTCGTCGCGGCAATCGCCACGCTTCCCTTCGTCGGCACGACTTTCCTACCGGAATTTAACGAAGGCACGTTGACCGTCAATGTACAGGCGCAGCCCGGAACCAGTCTCAGCGAATCGAACCGCATCGGAGCGATTGCCGAGAAACTTATCTTGAGCGTGCCGGAAGTTATCTCAACCGGCAGACGCACGGGACGCGCCGAACTGGACGAACACGCCGAAGGAGTTCACTACACGGAGATTGATGTTGATTTGAAAGAATCGGAGCGTGCGCGCGAAGAAGTCGTGGCGGAAGTGCGCGAAAAACTCGCCGTGATTCCCGGCGTATCTGTGAACGTCGGGCAACCGATTTCGCACCGCATAGACCATCTTCAATCGGGCGTGCGCGCAAACATCGCCGTCAAACTTTTCGGCGGAGATTTAGGAACTCTGCGCGCCAAAGCCGAAGAAATCCGCAACGTGATGAACACCGTTGAGGGCGCGACCGATGTGCAGATTGAGAAGCAAGTCTTGATTCCGCAAATTCGCTTTAACGTCAACCGCAACAACGCGGCACAGTACGGACTCGCCCCCGGTGAAATTGCCGAAACTCTGGAAACCGCGTTGAACGGCAGAATCGTTTCCGAAGCCGTCGAAGGGCAGCGTCGTTTCAACGTCGTGGTGCGCTTCGACGACGCCTCGCGCGGTAATCTCGACGCGCTCAAAAACGTGACGATTGACACGCCGCAAGGGACACAAATTCCCGTCTCTGCCGTCGCCGACATCGAACGCTTGCCGGGTCCGAATCAGATTTTGCGCGAGAACACACAACGCCGCATCGTCGTTTCCAGCAACGTGCAAGGACGCGATTTAGGTTCGGTGGTGGGTGACATGAAGGGGCGCATCGCCGCGCAGGTGCGACTGCCGGAAGGTTACTTTATAGAGTACGGCGGACAGTTCGAGGCGCAACAAGAATCAACCAGACGCCTTAGCTTGCTGACGCTGTTCTCCCTTGTCGCCATCTTCTTCCTGCTCTTAAAAGCGTTGGGCGATTGGCGCAGCGCGGCGCAGGTAATGATTAACATTCCGCTCGCCCTCATCGGCGCAATCTTCGCACTGCTGATTACGGGCGGCGTGTTTTCCGTCGCCACGCTCGTCGGCTTCATCTCCCTTGTCGGCATCACATCCAGAAACGGCATCATGATGATTTCGCACTACCTTCACCTGATGCGCGAAGAAGGCGAGGAGTTCAGCGAACAAATGGTCATTCGCGGCTCACTCGAAAGATTGGTTCCGGTATTGATGACGGCACTGACTGCCGGACTTTCTTTAATCCCGCTCGCACTCGCCGCCGGTCAACCCGGCAAAGAGATTCTGCAACCGCTCGCCGTCGTCGTGATTGGCGGCATTTTGACTTCGACACTGCTCGACCAAATCGTCACGCCCGCCGTGTTTTTCAAGTTCGGCAAACCTATCGCCGACCGCATCATCCGTGAACGCGAAGCGGGGCGCGCAGGCACGGAGATGGGCGAGTTCGGCGAAACAATCGAACCCGAACGAAAGAAAGTACGCGACGCGGACGTGCCGCCGTTTGGCGAGCGTATGCCGGAGCCGGTGGCGGGCGATTAAACTATTTACTGACGAACGACTCTTAGCGGAACATAAATGCCACGTAAAAATGCGAATCAAGGGTTAAATATGCCCGTGTCTTTAAGCTGCGGCAGCAGCGACAAGTTGGTAGCCCACAGTGAAGGCGAAGCCGTAACTGTGGG
>JBGTMR010000114.1:0-4636 GCA_041743485.1 Pyrinomonadaceae bacterium | reverse complement strand
CGTGCGAAAGAAATTCTCAGAGAACAAAACCTTTGCAGCCGTTAAAAAATCTTTCTGCGATTTCTTGCAAGGCTTCATACTTGATTCGGTGAAGTTCGACTGGTACGCGCCTTCTACACAAACCATTTAGGAAAGCTATAGATGACGGGCGCGGTGTCGAAGCCGAGCGTCGCTACTCCCGTTACCGCATCATCGAGTTTCATCATCAAGTCCTTACGGTCTGTGATCCCATTCGGCGCGCAAGTCGCTCACATACTCCTGCGCGTCAACGCCTTGCCAGATTTCCGCGCCGAGTCCATGCAGTTCCATGATGCTGCGCTTCTCCGTGGTTGGTATAACATCGTCTTCCGGCGTGAGGTCTTGCACGACCAACGCGAGCAAGCGCAGACGGTCATGCGCGTTAAGTGACTTGATGTGCTGTCGGTAAATCTCATCGACATTTGTTGCCATGGTTCCTTCCTCTCTGCTCTGGATATTAGCACGCGGAAATTCGGTGTTGTTCACAGATCACGCAGACCGATGCCGGGTTTGCGTGACGCGCTCCGCTTCATCGCCTGTCGTGAGTTCGGTGAGCAAGTCTCGCAGGTTAAGCGGTCTGGTGTATATCGCAAGCTGTCCTTCGGAGGTGCGCGACCATTCCTTTGGTGGGCGGTCACGGTATAATTCCACACCGTTCTCGTCCGGGTCTCGCAGGTACAAGGCTTCGCTTACGCCGTGGTCACTCGCACCGTCAAGTTCGATGTGTGCGTCTATCAACCGTTGCAAAGCGTCGGCAAGGGCGCGTCGCGTCGGGTAGAGGATAGCGAGGTGGTACAAACCCGTTGCGCCGGACGGCGGTGGCGGCGCGCCAAGGCTTTCCCAAGTGTTTAGCCCGATGTGGTGATGGTAGCCGCCTGCGGAGATGAACGCGGCTTGGCTGCCGTAGCGTTGCGTCAACTCGAAGCCGAGAACGCCGCAGTAAAATTGGAGTGAGCGTTCGAGGTCTGAGACCTTGAGGTGAATGTGACCGATGCGCGTCTCCGGGTGGATCGGGCGAGATGGGTAGCTGTTCATGTAGCATGAGTCTGTGTCTAAAAGAATTTACTAATATGGCAGCGGTACCTGCCATATTCAAGAGAATAGTATCCGAGGAGTTGATGCGCGCAGCACGATGGCGCGAATTGGATGTGGTCGTCGTGTGAAAGTTGAACAGGTGGAGCAGGTCGGTTGCCGACCTGCTGGACTTTTTATCGTCCGCGCGGGCGACCGGAGGCGCGACGCTTTTCGACCGCGTTGACGATGGTGATGTTCGCGTCGGCTCGGACAAGCGTGTAAGCCGCTCCGTTTCTCACGTCACTTAAACGAAGCGAGAACGCTTCGTCGCGTTCAAGTATCGTGTCGGGAAGCACCGGGACGGTTATCGTTTGTTTGATACTTCCGGGTGCGAAGGTGAGCGTCCCGTTCGTCGCTCTGTAGTCGCTTCCCGCGCGTGCCGTGCCGTCCGCCGTCGTGTAGTTGACGGTTATGGTTTCCGTGCTGGCGGCGGAAAGCGCGATGGTGACAATCGCCGTTTGAATGCCGCGCGTGCTTTCGCGGACGGTGGTGTCGCCGATGCCGAGTGTTAAGCCGTCAAGTGTGTACCGGGCGATGGCGAAGTCAGAGGAATTTCCGCGCACTTCGGCGCGACCGACAACGGCGAGACGATTGTCCGGCGACACCACCAAATCACCGGCGGCATCGCTGCCCTGTTCAAAGTCGGTCGTGACGACTCCGCCGTTCGTGCCGAAGCTGGGGTCGAGACTGCCGTCGGGTAAGAATCTGGCAAGCCCAAAGTCGGAGCCAATGGAACCCAAGCCGATGCCCGGCGCGCTCAAGTCACTGATGAAGCCGAAACTATTGAAGGCACTGCCTGAGACGATAATGCGTTTGTCGCTTTGGACGGTGACGGCAGTAGCACTTCCGATGCCGCGCAGGTTCGTCGTCGCTTTGCCGTCCCCATCAAAACTTGAATCGAGGTTACCGGAAGCATCATAACGCGCGAGAGCGATGCCACTGGCACCGAAGATAACCCGATTAAAAACGCCGCCGGTTGTCGCACCTCCGATTGGCGATGTGGTAAAGGTCGGTGAAAAAGAAAATGTCGGGCGGTTCGTACCGACGACGATGATGCTGCCATCATCTTGCACGGCAACGTCTGCCGCGTAATCGTCTCCGTTATCGAAATCCGTTGTGACGCGCCCGTTCGTGCCGAAGCTGGCATCGAGTTCGCCTTCGACGGTGTAGCGCACGAGGGCGAAATCTTGCACCGGAAATGGGCTGCGGCTGACGGCGGCGATACCGGCGACGATGATTCGCCCGTCCGGTTGAAGCGCGATTGTGGATGCCGCCGCGTACTCGCCGAAGCCGGTTATCACCAATCCGTCGCCGCCGCCGAAGGTCGTATCCAAACTTCCGTCCACGTTATAGCGCGCGACACCGAAGCCGTTATATCCGTTCTGCACAGAGAAATTACTTACGCTGCCCGCGACGACGATTTTACCGTCCGGTTGAAGCGCGGCATCGTATGCAACATCAAAACTTCGTTCGCCGCCGAAGTCGGTTGTGATTTTGCCGGAGTCGCCGAAACTCAAATCCGGTGAGCCGTCCGTGTGATAACGCGCGAGGGCGAAGTCTGATTGCGACACGCGGAAATTACTCGCCGTCCCGACGACGACGATGCGCCCATCGCTTTGCACTAAGGCGGCATAAGCAGTGTCGTAATCGTCGAAGCCTGTGAAGTCGGTGACGACGCGCCCGCCCACGCCGAACGTGTCGTCAAGCGTGCCGTCGGAATTGATGCGCGTCACCGCGAAGTCGTCGCCGGTCGCACCGTAAGCCGTCGCCCCCGCCAATATAAATTTACCGTCGCTCTGCACGGCGACGCTTTCGGCACGGTCGTTGCCGCCGCCGAAATTGGTGCTTTGCCGACCGTTGACACCGAACCCGTTGTTGATGCGTCCGTTCGCGTCATAGCTTAGGAGGGCGAAGTCGAGTGCCGTGACGGGATTAACGGTCGCACCGACGGCGATAAGATTTCCGTTCGCGGTGAGACTTACCCCGACCGCGTAATCTCGATTGCCGTTAAGTTTCGTCACGACACGCCCGCCCGAATCTCCGTAAGCGAGGTCGAGAGTTCCATCGGGGTTGAAGCGTGCGAGAGCAAAATCTGACGACGACTCAACCGCGCTTTGGAAATTGAAATCGAGACGGCTGACACCCGCGAGGATGATGCGCCCGTCGGGTTGCAATGCAATCGCTTGTGCCGTGTCGGACTTGCCGAAGTCGGTGGTGGCGCGCCCGTCACCGTCGAAATCCGTATCAAGCCGCCCATCGCTCGTATAGCGCGCGACCGCGAAATCAGTATTACTATTGATGTTGCCGCCCGTGTTCGGTTTTGATGTCGCTCCGGCAACGACGATGCGCCCGTCGGATTGGAGGGCGACGGCACGCGCGCTCTCATTACCATTTTCAAAATCGGTGACGGTTTTGCCCCCATCGCCAAACGTCGTATCAAGCGTGCCGTCGGAGTTAAGCCGCACGAGAATGAAGTCTCCGCCGAGAGGTTCAAAGAAACTTCCGGTAAAGCCGAAACTGCCCGCGATGAGAATGCGCCCGTCAGCTTGAAGCGCGGCGGCATTGACCTGTTCCGCTTTGTCGAACACGTCAAGGCTTGTTTTGCCCGCGCTGCCGAAACTCGTATCAAGCGTGCCGTCGGTGTTAAGCCGCGCGATACCGAAATCTGTGGTGTATCCGTTGCCGAACCGCTGTCCGGCGAGCGGTCGCTCCGCAACGCCGACGAGTATAAGTTTGCCATCCGGTCGAATCAGCAATGCGCGGGCATCGTCAGAACCGCCCGCGAAATCAATCATCGCGCGTCCGTCCACATCGAACGCGGTGTCGAGCGTACCATCCGGGTTATAACGCGCGACTGCGAAGTTCAAACTGGAACCCAAAACGCGGATGCCGCCGGTAAAAGTTTCCGTCCTCCCGGACGCGCTTCCGGCGACGACGATTTTACCGTCCGCCTGCACGCCGACGGCAGACGCGCTGTCACGCCCGCCGAAATCAGTCACGACTTTACCGCCGTTGCCGAAGCTCAAATCGGGTGAACCGTTTGAGTTGAAGCGCGCCAACGCGAAGTCGCCCGCCCCATCAGCGAAGGTGCCGACGACGATGACTTTGCCATCCGTTTGAACCGCGACGCCGGACGCGATGTCAATGCTGCCCGCGAAGTTGACGGTTTGTTTGCCTGAAGTCCCGAAAGCTAAATCTACGTCGCCGATTATGTCGCCGACAGCGGCATTCACCGGTGGCGCGAGTTGCCCGCAGACCAGCACATACACAACGACAATCATGATGATTTTGGAAGCACGAGGTTTTATCATTTATTACCTTCAGGGGGACGGAAGATTTGTTGAACAGCCAGTCTTTCAAGTTCTAGCGTTGGGAAGAGTTTGATGTGGTCTATGAAAAAACATAGGTCGTGTCTCAGAATTTATGCTGAGGTGAAATGGAGACTCGGACAAGCTATTCTTTGAAGTGTGAACTTTGAAGAAATCACTTGTCCGAGTTGTGCCTCTCGACACGTTAAGAAGAATGGCACAACTGCTAACGAGAA
>JBGTMR010000113.1:0-35385 GCA_041743485.1 Pyrinomonadaceae bacterium | reverse complement strand
GGAGAAGTTCAAGCGTGAGCATCACGAGTGGTTCCGAGTTGTGTTGAAGAACAAGGGATTGCCGCTTTTGACGGATGATGCAATTCTAATCGCATGGGAGTTTGAGTTAGCGGAAATACCGTGAGCAAGAACAAGAAAGTCTTGAGATTATCGGGAATGACGAGTTGCGGTGTGCCGTTAAAGAATGCGAAGGCGCGAGTATGCGAGCCGATCCAGTCAGCGAGACTTTGCGACCAAGTGGCTTCGGCGAAAGTCTAGTTGGAAGCACCCAGTGTGGTGACGAAGACTTGAGCTTCTCTGACCTCGCCGGTCGCGGCGTTGATGATGCGAACCGTTTGCCCGCAATAATCGACGAAGAGTTTTTCACCGGCGCGGTGAACTTGGCGCATCGAAAGTCGTTGTGTCTTACGCCACTCGGCATAGAGAACCGTGAACTGCGTATAGCCTTAACCCGCAGGGTGCGTGGCGCGGTATTCATCCCACAACAGCTGACGAGTGACGCCTTTACAAGATGTAGTAGTCACTCGCGCTACTTACTACCGGCTAACGCAACCCGACGTTGACCCACCAACACTCCCCTAAAATAACCGAAAGGAAACCCAGTCATGCAGCTAATCAAATTACAACTTGAGTTTTGCACTGAAGATAATTTTATTGAGACATGGACGCTCGAAGGCGATGAGGTGCGGAAATGGCAAGGATGGATAGACTCGCTTTGCGTGCTGGCGGCTAATCACGGTGAAAATCCTGATTGGAGCGATTTGCACTGGGTCAAACATCGCAACGGAGCAGCAGAACCGGATGGCGCGAAAGAAACAGTCGGCGAAGGAGAAACAAGCGACGACTAAAGCCGAATCTTTACGTGAAGTCACATCCTCAAATGTTTCTCCCGATCACCTAAGCGGAACAGCGCGAGAGGCATTAACGCTTTCTGACGAGGAGCGCATCAATCGTATTCATAACGCGCGGTGGATAGGCTACACGAGGGCGGCGGAAATCTTGGCGAAAATGGATGACTTACTGTCGTTTCCGAAGAAACACCGGATGCCCAGCCTACCGTTAGTCGGCGATACGAATAACGGCAAGACGATGATAGTCAATCGTTTTCAATCGCAAAACAAATCCTTTGATAACGCTGGTGGCGGCGGTGTAACCCTACCTGTCTTTACGATTCAAGCCCCGCCCGTGCCAGATGAATCCCGCTTCTACGATGAGATACTTATGAAGCTATTCGCACCATTCAAGTTCAATGAGAAGGTTGACAAAAAGCAGTTTCAAGCCATTCGTATTTTAACCCGTACTAATACGAAGATGCTGGTGATTGACGAGATTCACAATATCATCGCCGGAAATCAATCGCGGCAACGACAGTTTCTTAATACGCTCAAAAACTTAGGTAATGAACTGCAAATTCCTATTGTTGGCGTTGGAACAAAAGACGCTTTCAATGCTATTAACACCGACCCGCAACTCGCCAACCGCTTTGAACCGATGACGCTTCCGCGTTGGACGATGAACGCAGACTTTTTGCGCTTGCTGGCAAGTTTCGAGGTGACGCTACCGCTCGCCAAACCGTCGGGTTTAACCGATACGTCACTCGCCACGAAACTTCTTAGCATGAGCGAAGGCACAATTGGAGAGCTATCAACCGTCCTTAGGGCGATACAGGCAATTAAATCAAATCAAGAACACATTACGTTAGGTGGGTTGGAACGCTTGAACTGGATTCAACCTTCGGAGCGCAAACGCCAAGCGATTTAATGCAAGCTGTATATGTACGCGAACGGCTTAATTGAAGATGTCTTGCCAGCGCGACTCGCACCGCTTCCCGATGAACTTCTGTCATCGTGGCTCATGCGTTTGGCGATGGCTCACGGGCTTAAACTTCGTCAAAAGTCGGCGGGAAGGGCGAAATTTCGGCGGCGCGACTCACTTTCGTTCGGATTACTCTCGCTTATTATTTCATCCCGCCGATTCCTGTCCTTGCCTTCAATTTCTTCGATCTCATCACCCATCATCGCATTTAACTCTGGCAAAGTAATGGCAAACGGAGCGGTTGTAACATCCTTATAGCTTCCCTCTCCCGTCGAATAAGACTCCGGTTCATCCGTCCGGTAAGGGCGCGTCTTGTTCTGTGCTGCGCGATGCGTGGTGCGATTCTGCGGTAGTTTCTCAACTTCTTTGTTCCGCAAATCAAGAAAGCGAGTGGTAGCGTTTATAACCTCGTACTCAGGGTAATCGAGCGAAGGCTCATTATCATTGGTAATACCGCCTTGCGGTTCATCGGACTGGATGCGGTCAGCATCTCTAGCAATGCTTTTGTATGCTTCAAGCTTGGCGAAGTATTCTTCCGGCGTTTCGGGGTTGACTTGGGAACGCCCATCGTTGTCACGGTCAAACCATAACTCGGAGAATGGAAATGCTGCAGCGCAAGTTAGCAACTCATAAACTAAAAACTGTCGCTCTCGTTCCGGCTCTCGAAAGTCGAACTGAATTTCTTTACCCAAAGCTGTCCAGATCCTTGATTGGGTGAACGGCGGATAGGCTTCGACACTGGAACTTTGTCCGTTGTCGGAACGGTTTTTTAATATGCTGTCATAAATACCGCGCGTCTGTGCATAAGCGAAATCATCAAATCGAATACGGGCAACATTCGCGGCATCCACGTCTTTCATACGGCGACGAAGTTGAATAAACGCCTTACCTGTCTCGTTATTGATATAAGTCACATCAGAGGCTGGATTAAACAAGGTGTTATGTGTGTCATAGATTGAGTTTCCCGCCCCGCCGCTAATAATTTCGCGCGCTAAGGGAGTTGAACTCGCATAGTAAAATCGAAGAATCTCTGCACACGGAATGATAACAGTGCAATTTGTAGTGACGGGGTTCCGTTTTTATCATGAAGCGTAACATCACACTTAAAACGCAAAACTTTAGCGCGACTAACACCCGTTGCATTGCTTAAACTTCCACCTAACCCGAAGCGAATACTGTGCATCGGGAATAAAGTAATCACGGTATTCAGCAAAGCCTTTACGGATAGCTACAGTGCGACCGATATAATTATTTGGTTCGTACTTGCCTTTAAGCGGCTCTCTCTTTGGATTGAAACTGCAAGAGATGGCAAGTGTCGCTTGTGCTTTAATATAAGAAGGCGTGTGAATGGTTGCGCTGGCGTATCGGGGTCTGCCCTGCGGCAAGTTGTAAAGCAATCCGTTACGCCAAAATGTTCCGATGCGAAGGCTGGGCAAGTAACCTATACCAACTTCAATCGCAACGCTATGTGAATAGTTATACGACTTGGGATTATCAATGTCGGCTATTGGGGTTTGAGAATCAAGTAGAGGTGCAAGTAGAACTTCAATCGTCGGTTCTGTCGGGACGCTCGGGTTAAAACGGACATCTCCAAACCATATAAGTCGCCAAAATTCGATTGTCTTTGGGAAAGAGGTGGTGGGGTGGCAGTTTTCGCGCCATATATAAACATGGTCGCAAATACTTCTGTTATTCGCAAGAACTTTTATTCAGTCGCTTTGTCTTTTAGGATTCACACAAGTGGCGCACGAGATGCGCGACGGTTTCGACGTGGTGAGTTTGCGGAAACATATCGAACGCCGCGACGCGCTCCAAGCTATATGAAGCTGAAAGCAACCGTATGTCGCGCGCGAGCGTCGCCGGATCGCATGAGACATACACGATGCGCGACGGTTGAAGGTTTATCAAAGCGTTGATGATTTCCGGTTCGACTCCGGCGCGCGGCGGGTCAAGCAAAACCAACCCGACATTTTCAATCGTCGTTGCGTTCGTTGTTGTATTGTGCGACATCCATGCTCCAACATCGGCGGCTACGATGTGAGCATTGGTGAGCGAAGCGTGATGCAGGTTCAGCGTCGCGTAACTTGCGGCTATCGGATTGGATTCGATGCCGATAACGCGCTCGTAAAAGCGGGCGAGTGGCAGCGTGAACAGACCGACGCCGCAGTAAAGGTCAACTGCGGCGTGCGCGTTTTGCGTGGCGACGTGGCGCAAAGCTTCGTTGATTAAAGCGGGAAGCAAGGCGGGGTTGACCTGAAAAAAGCAGTATTCGTTGAAGCGATAAGTTTCCGCGCCGATTGTGCGCTCAAGTTCACTGCCACCCGTCAAGGCTTCACCGCCCGTCAACGATTCGACACTTGCAGTCTGAAGGTCGGCGGCTTCATCGTCATGTACGGGTACAACGGAAACCGTTTCATCGTCGCCGCTTGTCGCACGCAATTCCCTCGTTTCTAAATCCCACGTCTCGGCGTCGGCGCGTGTAGAGCGTAATGCGTTTTCGAGTTCGGGCAATAGAATCGGGCAGTGCGTCACATCACAAATGCGATGCGAATTACGCTCGAAATATCCGAGTCGGCGACGCATTCCGTCGAGTTGCCATTCGGCACGAAGGCGATAACCTAATGGTTCGGGCGACGCTGTGATATGAATTTCCGGCACAGTTTCAAGCCGGGCGATGCGTTGTAAGCAATCACGAATGATGCCCTGTTTCGCTGCAATTTGTGCCGGATAAGTAAGCTGTTGAAAGTCGCACCCGCCGCACCTGCCGAAGTATGGACACGGTGGCACGGCACGTTCAACGGAAGCTTCTAAGATGTCTACGATGGATGCGAACAAAGTGCTTCCGCGCACCGCATCAACTCGCACACGCACCACGTCACCGGGCGCGGCGAGTTGAACAAGCATCGTGCGTCCGGCAGCGTGGGCGAGTCCCAAGCCGCCGGGCAGGATGCGTTCGATGCGTGCTTCTAATTCGTCTCCGACACGAAAATTCTGCCCGCCGTCAGAATGCGGCGGGCGTCGTTTCGCTTTCGCTGATGAACGACCTGCCAAGTGTCAGTAAGAAGGCGGCGATGTTGGCGGTTCTTGATAGATGTCCGCGTTGAAGGGTCGCGGCGCGACGGTGTACGGTTGTTGATAAGTCGGTTCGGCGTCTTCGACTTCAAACTCCAAGCCGCCGATGAAACCGGCGGTGACATTGTAAATCCATGCCGCCAGCGCGCCGCAGACGAAACCGAATATGCCGTAGAAAATCGGAATGGTAATAATCATCACCAAACCGATGCCGAACGCACCCGCCCCGCCCATCGCGGTTTCCGAAGTCTGCTGCCCACCCGCCATCATCGCCCCGCCAACGAGCATAAAAATCGCTCCGTAAAGCAAGCCGAAGATAAAGCCGAGAATCGCGCAGACGATGCCGTAAATCTTCGCCACTGAAAGAACACCAAAACTTTTTAGGGTTCGCTTTGCCATCGTGTTTTCTCCTTATGACCGTCATCAATTTTGTTTTTCGATTGTTTCATCAACGGATGAAACCTGTTCCATCAGCCATGACAGGTAAGAGTCGGACGAAGCGATGATTGGAAGGGCGATAATTTCCGGCGTGTCGTAACTGTGCCTTGCCTTCACCGTTGCTTCGAGGCGCGGAAACACGTCGCGCGTCGTTTTCACCAACAACAAAACTTCGTCGCTCTGTTCGATACTTCCCTGCCACACATACAAGGATTGCATCGCGGGCAGAATCTGAACGCACGCCGCGAGGCGTTCCTCAACCAACAGACGCGCAAGTCCCTGTGCTTCCGTCCGGCTTGCCGACGTTATCATCACGACACAGGCTTGCCGCGTGTTTTCCATCACGCACCCTGTTCGGGCGGCGTAATTTCTCCGGTTAAAGGCGTCGTGTCCCCACCGAAGAAAGCTTCATAGATTTCGCGCGCGCGCTCAAGGTCACGCTCGTCAACCAAGACTATCGCGCCGAGTGTGGTCACGGAAAACAGGGCGGAGAACGCATCGTCACTGCCCGATTGAACGGCGGAGCGCAAATTGTTTTGCCGCAAAATATCATTCACCATTTCGGCTTCCGCCGGAGAGCCGAACGTGTGAAGCGGCACAAATCGCGCGTCGCTTAAATCAACACGCGGGTCAACTTGAAGCGGCTTATCTTCGATAAACGCTTCCACGTCATGCTCGTAAGTATCAGGTTTGTTTTCGTTTTGTGACATAGAGTTTTCCTTGCATGTTCATTTTGACTTCGTAACTTCACACGGTGTTTTAGAATCACGGCTGCGACGTGTTCACATCATCGAACTGCTTTAGAACGATTGCGCCTTCGGGAAAACGCGCCACCAATTCGAGGTCGCCGCCAAGCGCGTTGATTAGCTTCCGCAACGTGCCGACACGCATATCTTCGCGCTCAGACGCGGCAATTTGTTTGACATCCAATAGGTCATCAAGTCGTTGTTGACTCGTCTGCAAAGACTCGCGCAATTCTGCGAGTCGCATTTCACGCAAGGTCATATGCACCCGCGCGTCTGATGCCGCAAGTCGTTCGGGCGACATCTTCTCGCGTAATAATCGAAAAGGTTTGTGACCACTCATTGAATCAAGCCTTCCTTTCTGATTGTTTCCAAATGCTCGTCGTATAACGCATCAGCTTTCGGCACATAGACTTCGTACCAACGATTGTCGCCCGTCTTGTCGCCCCCGACAAGCAGAATCGCCAGCCGTCGCGGGTCGAAAGCATACAATGTGCGAAGCGGTCTTCCCTTATGTTGAACGCGCAACTCACGCAAATGTCCGTGACGCGAACCATGAACAGCCGATGAGTAGGGATGACCTAATGCTACACCGTGAATTTCAAGCAACGATACATAATCGTTAACCGAATCTTGTTCGCCTTCCGATAACTGTTCCCACCAAGCCTCAAATTCATCCGTGTATTCAACTTCGCAAGGCATAATAATTTCACACGAACGCTGTTGAGATTCAAATAATCTACAACTCGGCTTTCGGCTCAAACGGTACGGCTTCAAAGTGCGTCATCTGTTTGAACTCTTGAAAGCGCGCGTTGATTTCTTCGTGTGTGAGTCGCGCAACACGTTCCGTGCCGAACTCCTCGACGTTGAACGAAGCCATCACCGCTCCATAAATCATCGCGCGGCGCATCGTCGCGTCGTCCGTGTTTTCGTGGTTGGCGAGATAGCCCATGAAGCCGCCCGCGAACGAATCACCCGCCCCTGTCGGGTCGAATACGGATTCGAGCGGGTACGCCGGAATCGTGAAATAACCCGCTTCGGTAAAGAGTCCCGCACCGTATTCGCCGCGTTTGATGACAAGGGTTTTGGGTCCCATGCCGCGAATTAAGCGCGCGGCTTTATGCAAGTTCGGTTCGCCCGACAACTGCCGCGCTTCGGCGTCGTTGATAATCATCACGTCAACATTTTTGATAGTTTTAATCAAAGAGTCACGAGCGATGTCAATCCACAAGTTCATCGTATCGAGCGCGACGAGTTTTTTTCCCGTGATGCTCATGTTCACTTCGCGCTGCAAATCCGGTTGGATGTTGCCAAGGAAAACGAACGGCGCGCGTTTAGCTTCGCTTGATAGCTTCGGCTTAAAATCGGCAAAGACGTTGAGTTGCGTATCGAGCGTGTGCGCGGTGTTCAAATCGAAATCGTAACGCCCGCGCCAGAAGAAAGTCTTGCCCGATTCGATTCGTTCAAGGTCTTCGGTGTTGATATTGCGGCGGGCAAAGACGTTCATTTCATCCCCCCCGAAATCATTGCCGACGACGCCGACGACGCGCACGGGAGCGAAGAAACTCGCGGCTAAAGAAAAGTGAGTTGCCGAACCGCCGAGCATTTTCTCGCGTTCGCCAAAAGGTGTTTGCACGGCATCAAACGCCACTGAACCGACGACTAACAATGACACGTTATGATTTACTCCTGATGTGAAATGGTGAAATTTAAGAATACAGAAAAGCGTTAGGCAAGATGAACATGGACGCACAGGTCACGGCTTTTTAATCGTCGCTTTAACTTCTTTGTCCATGTCGCGCAATTCGGTTTCGGCGCGTTCTTTGAAATCGCTCGCCGGATACTCTTTAACGAGTTGCGTCAGGTATGTGCTTCCCTGTTCGCGCAGCTTTTCCGGCGGCAACTCCTTCGCCGCTTGTTTGCCTTGACCGCGCGACAAACGCAGACTGCTCGAACCGGCGATATAAAGCACTTCATCCAAAGCTGAAAAATTCGGATTCTCGGCAATCACCGCTTCGCAACGGGCAAGCGCGCCGAAGTATGCTTTGCGCTCTTTGAAGTAAAACCTTGCAGCTTTCAAATCAGCCAGCGACTTGGCTTCAAGTTCCGGGTCACGGACGATACTGATGTCATTCGTGCGCCCGACCCCTTGCGCGTGCGCGGTTGAGGTGAAAGCGACTGAAGCCAATATGAGAGCGAAGGCGAAGGCTGTTTTGTAAAGTAAGTTCTGCATAAATAATTCCGTAAAACCGTATCGAATTTAGTATCGCGTGTTCGATGCGCGGCTGATGTATGAAAGATGTTTTATCAGCTTACCGCTTCGCGTACTTGCCGATAATCGCGTCAAGCTTGTTTGCCGTTTCCCTGTTCCACAATTCCGGTTGCGTGAAAATCGCGTTCTTGAGTTCGTCCGCGTAAGGCGTTTTCAAATTACCTTCAATGATGAGGCGCACCGCTTCTTTCATCACAAGCTGCGCGTTGCGGACGTTCTGATTTAGAACTTCAATCACCGAATGCGCCGAGACCGCATCGTGTTCATCATGCCAGCAATCATAGTCGGTCACTAAAGCCAGCGTCGCGTAACTCATCTCGGCTTCACGCGCGAGTTTCGCTTCCTGCAAATTAGTCATACCGATAACGTCCATGCCCCAACTGCGATACACATTCGATTCCGCCTTTGTCGAAAACGCGGGACCTTCCATGCACAGATAAGTTCCGCCGCGATGAACATTAACTCCGACTTTCTTGCACGACGCTTCCAACACATCGCCCAACTGTTGACACACCGGATGTGCGAACGTGACATGCGCGACGATGCCTTCACCGAAGAAAGTTGATTCTTCGCTGCGCGCTCTGGTGCGGTCAAAGAATTGATCGGGAATCACCATATCGAGCGGGGCGTACTGCTCCTGTAACGAACCGACCGCCGATGCCGACAAGATATGTTCGACACCGAGAAGCTTCATCGCATAAATGTTCGCCCGAAACGGCAACTCCGAAGGCGTCAGGCGATGACCGCGCGCGTGTCTGGGAAGAAACGCGACGCGCTCATCTTCGAGCGTTCCGACTAAAAATGAGTCCGAAGGTTTGCCGAAAGGCGTCTCGACATTCACCTCTTCGATGTCCGTCAATTCCGGCATCTGGTACAAGCCGCTGCCACCGATAATTCCGATTCTGATTTTGTCCATTTTGTAAGTTGTGTTTTGATTTAAGATTTCGAGCTATTCGCGCCCTAGAATAATCGAATCAACCGGGTCGGGTTGTTCGAGATTGGGTAATAATTTAACGAGACGTTGATAAGTCTGAAAATCAATCACGCTCCACTCCGCCAGTCCCGCGAGATATGCGTGCCACGCGATAGCATTGCGTTCCGGCATCGCATGATTGAAGTCACGGAGGTCAAGTTCAATGCGATTCTCGATTCTCGATTCTACTGTCACGGTGATTTCTAAAATCGTACTCATTGGCTCTCCTCTTCGGTTTCCAAATGCCCGCGTGTCGTCATCGTGCGCTGTCCGCAAACTCAACCGCTTTCAACTTTCCGTCCGCTTCGACCACGCGATACATCGGCGCGTCAGGGTCGTGGATGAAGATGCACAACCAATCTTCCTTTGCGGCTTGCGGCAAAAGGCGTTGCTTATTCGCCAGAGTTTCAACCGGATACAAGTCGTATCCCATCAGCCACGCGGGTTGAACGTGGAAGCGCGTCGGTGCTAAATCAACGAAGTTAAAGAGCGTGCGCCCGTCGCGCTCAAGCCTCATGCACTGCATTGATTGGTTGTGTCCGGTCACGGTTTCCATCGTCAAATCGCTCACGATTTCATAATCATCATCACACAATTCAAGCTGCCCCGACTTCGCAATCGCTTCCCAGTTTTCGCTCATATAACTGGCGCGGTCACGCTCAAAAGGTTTTTGCGCGTGTTCATATTCGCGGCGCGACACCATGTAACGCGCATTCGGAAAAGCGGGAACGATGTCATCACGCTCATCACGCCGCGTGTTTCCGCCGCAATGGTCGAAGTGCAAATGCGTGTTGACGATTATCGTGATGTCTCCGGGCGTGATGCCGATGCGGGTTTCAAGTTGTTGGCTGAGCGTCGGAGTTTCCGCGACGTTATAAATCGCCCGCAGTTTGTCCGTCCACTTACCGCCCATGCCGGTATCAACGATGATGCGTTCACGTTTTGAATTAACGTCCGCTTCGATATAAACGCAACGTGTCGTCATGCGTATCCGGTTCTGTTCATCGGGCGGCATCACCTTCGACCACAGGACGCGCGGCACGACGCCGAACATCGCGCCGCCGTCCAGACCAAAGCTTTGCGTCGCTAAAATCTCGACCCGATAATCTCCGAACTTCACCGCTTTATCTTTCCCTTCCTTTAGGCGGGGCGGGCGGTGCGTCGCGCGGTGAAGGCGGGGCGGCTTCGACTTCCATTTCCGCGCCGGGCGGAAGCGAACCGGGCGCGCCTAAACCTTGAAGTGCTTGAGCCGGATCAACGTCTAAAGTGAAGTCTTCCGCGACTTCGATTTTGTGACGCTTCTCGACTTCTTCGAGATACTTTTCGACTTTTTCAGTTTGCACGGCAACACGCGCGCTTTCGCGGAAACCCGGCGGCGGTTGCGCCGGATTGCGTGCCTGAAGCGGAGCGACGGGAATCAGTATGTGACGCGCACGCACCTGTTCTTCCGGTTTGCCTTCCTCGTTCTTGTCGCGTTTCTCGTCAACCTTGATGATGTGAAAACCGAACTCGGTTTGAACGATGTCGCTGGTCTCGCCGGGCTGAAGGCGGAACGCCGTTTCTTCAAATTCCTTGACCATGCGACCGCGACCGAAGAAGCCCAAATCGCCGCCTTCTTCCTTACTGCCGTCGGCGGAAACTTCGCGCGCCACCGCCGCGAAATCCTCACCGCCGCGCACACGCTTCAACACGTCTTCGGCTTCGGTGCGCTTCCCTGCGATGTAAGCATCAACTTCCGCGTCGGTCGGCTCAAACTGTTTTTCAAGCGTCTCACCGAATTTACGGTTGATAACGGCGGACTCTTGAAGCAAAAGTTGCAATTCAACTTTGCGCCGAAACGCCGGATTCGCACGCATCTCTTCTTCGCCTTTGCGGGCTAAAAGCAATGTCGTGGCGATGTTCTTCTTTAGGTCTTCAACCTTATCGGCTTCCGGGGCGGGGCTGCCCATCTTGGCGCGTTGTTCGATCTCTTGTTCGTAGATTTTATTTATATCAACCATTCGTCCGGGTTCGTTCATCAACGCCGCGACTTCCGCTTCGGGTGCGTATCGCTCACGAAAAATCCGCGATGTAATCGTCTCGCCCTTAGCCGTCGCTTCCTTGCGTTTCACGTTCGCGTAGTTTTGCGCGACGACAAGAAAGCGTTGCAGCGCGAGTTGCTGTTTAATTTCCGGTTCGTCGGCGATGCCTTTCGCGCGTGCTTCTTCGGCAAGCGCGAGTTGTTGTTTGAGCTCTTCGGCAATCTTCTTTCGGCTTTCGGGACTACCGGCAAACTGCGCTTTGACCTGCGGCGTTTCGTCTTCAAAAAACGCTTTCATGTCTTCTTTGGTGATTACAATTTCCGATGCCGAGGCGTGATTCGCACGCCACACCCATAAACCCGCTCCGGCTAAAACGGCAATCAGAACCGCGACCAACGCTCGTGTCATTAACTTCAAAATATAACCTCTTTCTTAAATCGAATCCGATGTGATAATCCAAAGTAACTACTCAGCCGTCTTCAGACGGCTTCCCCGAAGGGCGCATAGACCAGCTGTTTGACGGCTGGGTGGCGAGATTAATAAATTTGGCAGGGCGTTTTAACGTCCTTCTCTTCCGGCTTCAGCCACCACACCCGAACGGCTCAAGCCCGATTGAGTAAGCCCGTTGAAACGGGCTGATGAACTTGGTTGGCAATCTTCCCCAGCCGTCAAACGGAACCTGTCTAAGTGCTGCTTCGCGCGGAAAGCCGCGTGAACGCGGCTGAGTAGTTACAATCCAAAAACCTTGTACTACTTCCGCAAGTATTACTCCGTGTCGTCTTCATGTTGAACGAGTTCAAGCAACACGCCGCCCGCCGTCGCGGGATGCACAAACGCAATCAAACAATCGTCCGCTCCGCGTCGCGGATGTTCGTCAATCAATCTCGCGCCCTGTGCTTTCAAACGCTCAAGCGTTGCGTGTATATCGTCAACGCGAACGGCGATGTGATGAACGCCCGCCCCGCGCTTTTGCAAAAACTTCGCAATCGGTGAATCGTCGCTTGTGGCTTCCAATAATTCGATGCGCGGCTCACCCAAAGGCAGCATCGCCACGCGAACTTTTTGCTCCGCGACCTCTTCCGTGTGAACGAGTTCTAAACCCAACGCATCGCGCCAGAAGCTTAAAGACTTTTCGATTGATTCGGTGGCGATGCCGATATGTTCGATTCTCATAACTTTCAACTTCCGATTAGCTTATCAACCGCCGCATAAACATCAATCTTCTTCGCCGCCACGTCTTCGACCAGTTCATCAAGCCGCGCCGCAGTGTTTTCGTCCTGCATCACACGTCGTAAAAGTTGTTCGCGCATAAGTTCAATGATGCGCCAGCGCGCAATCGAGTTGCGCCGCGCCTGTCCGTGTTCGCTTTGCTTGTAAAAAGCGTGATAACTCGCAATCGCGTTTGCCAAATCTTCCAAGCCTTTGTTTTCGGTGGCGACTGTTTTAACAATCGGCGGATTCCATAAGTCGTCACGATGCGACAAACTCATCATCGCTTCGAGTTCTTTTTCGGTTCTCAATACGCCGTCGCGGTCGGCTTTGTTGATAACGAACACGTCGGAAATTTCCATGATGCCCGCTTTGATTGCCTGTATGTCGTCGCCCATGCCGGGAACGACGACAACGACCGTGACATCCGCCGCCTTCACAATTTCGACTTCATCTTGCCCGACGCCGACGGTTTCGACGATGACGACATCATAGCCCGCCGCATCCAATACCGCGACGGCATCCACCGTCGCGCGCGACAATCCCCCAAGCTGCCCGCGTGTCGCCATCGAACGGATAAAGACGTTCGGGTCAAGCCCCAAACGCTGCATACGAATCCGGTCGCCCAAAATCGCACCGCCGGAAAACGGGCTTGACGGGTCAACCGCGACAATTCCGACGCGCTTATTCTGCTCAAGATACACGGACGCGAGACGGTCAACGAGCGACGATTTGCCCGCCCCCGGTGAACCCGTGATGCCGATGATAAGGGCGCGTCCGGTGTGCGGGAAAAGACCTCGCATCAACTCGGCGGCGTCTTCCGCACCGTCTTCGATTTTGGAAATCGCGCGGGCGACGTGGCGCACTTCGCCGCGTAGTATGCGTTCGATGCTGGTCGTGTCAATCAAGCGGATAGCGTGTGATGAGGTTCAAAATCAAGCGTTATTTTGGCGAACGGACATTAAACCGCAGAGACGCGGAGAACGCAAAGAACGCGCAGAGATTCAGCCGCGAAACAACACCAAGCGACACGAAACAAAATCAGATAAATTAACGGATTTGTTTGGTGTTCAATTCGTGTTATTTCGTGGCTGATTTCCTAAAGAGCATTAACGAGACGATTAAAAAGTTTCTTTCAAAACTTGCTTCGCAATGACGATGCGTTGAATCTCGGATGTGCCTTCGCCGATGGTGCAAAGCTTCGCGTCGCGCCAGTATTTCTCCGCCGGATAATCTTTCGTGTAGCCATAGCCGCCGTGAATCTGTATCGAATGCTCCGCGACGCGCACCGCGACTTCCGACGCGAACAGTTTCGCCATCGCCGATTCTTTCGTCACTCTTTTGCCCGCGTCCTTCATCTGCGCGGCGCGTAAAGTTAAGAGTCGCGCGGCGTCAATCTCGGTCGCCATGTCCGCGAACTTAATTTGAATCGCTTGAAATTCGGCGATAGGTTTGCCGAACTGTTCACGCTGTTTCGCGTATCGTATCGCCGCTTCGTAAGCTCCTTGCGCGATGCCGACGGACAGGGCGGCAATCGAGATGCGCCCGCCGTCTAAAATCTGCATCGCCTGCAAAAACCCTTCGCCTTCGTTGCCGAGTCGTTGGGCGTCGTCAATGTAACAATCTTCAAATACGACGCTCGCGGTTTCCGATGCGCGCATTCCAAGCTTGTTCTCTTTCTTGGCGGGTGAAAAACCTTCCATTCCCTTCTCGAACACAAACGCCGTGATGCCTTTGTTGCCTTTGCTACGGTCGGTCGAAGCGACCGCGACGCAGGTGTCGCCCGTTATGGCGTGCGTGATGAAATTCTTTGAACCGTTGACCGTCCAACCGCCGTTTTTACGCACCGCCGTCGTTCGTGTTCCAGACGCATCCGAACCCGCTCCCGCTTCCGTCAAACCCCACGCACCGAGTTTTTGCCCTTGTGCAAGCGGCGTCACGTATTTCTTTTTCTGTTCCTCATTGCCGAACATATAGATATGATTCGTGCAAAGCGAGTTATGCGCGGCGACGCTCAACCCGACGCTTGGGTCAACGCGCGCAATCTCCTCGATAATGGTCGCGTACTCGATATAACCCATCCCCGCACCGCCGTATTCTTCTGGGAATATCACGCCCATCAGTCCAAGTTCCGCGAGTTTCGGCACAAGTTCGACGGGGAAATGTTGGGCTTCGTCCCACTCGTGGACGTGCGGCGCGATTTCGCTTTCGGCAAATTCGCGCACGCTCATTTTGATTTGTTGCTGGTCTTCATTCAATTCGTATTGCATCAACTTTATGACTCCGTAAAATTAAATTTGATTACCTGTTATGTTCACTATCACAACATTCGCCGGACAGACAAAGTTATCCCTGAACGCCGTTCCTCAAACGAACTTACTTTAATCCATCTTAATCGCGCCGCCGACTACCGCCCGTCCGTGTCGGCTTTGTATTACTCGCCGCCCGCGCCGCTTTCGCTTCCGCCGCCCGCGCCGCTTTCATCGCCAAAGCTTTTTTCATAATCGCTTTGTCGCGCTCAATCCTTGCACGCTCACGCGCACGCTTGTCCGCCGCGCGCTTATCCTCATCGCGTTCCCGACTCGTATCGTCCACACGCTTCGATGTAAAACGCGCAACTTCTTCCGGCGCGAGATACCGCCATTCGCCGGTTCGCAAACGGTCTTCGCGGATGTGTCCGATACGCACGCGGCGCAACTTCAAAACACCGTGACCGATAGCGTCGAACATGCGGCGTATCTGATTACTAATGCCTTGATGCAAGACGACTTCATACCAAGCGTTATTATCCGTCGCGCCCGTCTTAACAATTTCCGCCGGTGCGGTGCGCGTCTCCTCATCCAATCTGATGCCGCGCCGCAAACGCTCAATCGCGGCATCGGGCGGAAATCCTTGCACCTTAACTTCATAAACTTTTGCGACCTTGTTGCGCGCCGCCGTGATGAAATTCGTCAGTTCTCCATCGTTGGTCAGAATCAATAAACCTTCGGTGTTGAAATCCAAACGCCCGACGGGATGAAGGCGTCCGAGTGAGATAGGCAACAACTGCGTCACGACGGGTCGCTTTTCGTCATCACTTAAACTCGATAGATAGCCGCGCGGTTTATTAAGCAAGACATAAACTTTCTGCCGGTCTTTCAACACGTTGTTTATCAACTTGCCGCGCACTTTGATATAGTCGCGCTCCGGGTCAGCCTTCGTCCCCAATTCGCGCACCGTCTCACCGTTCACCGTCACCTCACCCGCGAGTATGATTTCTTCCGCCGCGCGGCGTGACGCGATGCCCGCTTCCGCGATAAGTTTTTGCAGACGCTGTTCCATGCTTTTCCTCAAACCGTGCAACAAACACCCGCACAGCAACCTTAATTAAAAACGATTTACATCTCGCTTGAGCGATGAATGATGAATCAACCAGTAAGCCGCCGCGACGAACACACCGCCCGCGAGCGTGGCGAGCATCCAGACGGTCGGCGTGACGAGCGCGGTTTGATTGCCTTCGTCTTGGATGCGCCGCCCGTCGCGCGCGACTCCGGCGGCAAACAGGATGTGTGATGCCAGAGTGATGACCCACAAAGCGAGCGAAACCCACAGGAAAATGTCCGTCCAGTGTTCGGGGAGAACAAAAGGAACTGCGTCGGGTAAATTTAAGTTCATCTTTGTACCTCTTTCAATTATTCCATGTCGTTTGTTGGCGGCAACTGCCGCGCGCGAAGCAGAGCATTCTCTAACCGTAGTTCAAGCTTTTCTTGTTCATGTGCTTCATTCTCTTTTTGTCGCTGAAGTTCAAATATCAAACGCTCGACAATAGCCGCGAGTTCTTTAAGTTCGCGGCGCACATCCTTCATATCATTACGTTGTCGCTCGACATCCTGCGTCAGCATGACAACGCGCTTTATCAAATCAAAAACTTGCTTCCACATTTTTCTTTATGCGTTCGATGATGATATGAGTCTCGGCTTTAAGAACATCTATCTCGTCTTGGTCGCGCTTGATGTTTTCACGCGCACGGTCAATTTCAGCGATACATTCTTTGATTGCCGATACGAAACTTGTCGCTTCTTCCGACTCTAAATCAAGCGTAAAAGTTTTACTCATTGCTTTTTACCTCACTTAAATTTTAACACTCAAGCGACTTTAAGCCGCGCTGCCCGCCAAGTCTTCAAAGTCTTCGATGCTTGGAAGTTCGGTTAAGTCTCTCAAGCCGAACTGCATCAGAAACTCTTTCGATGTGCCGTACATCATCGGGCGTCCGACGGTCTCTTTTCTGCCTTTCGAGATGATGAGGCGTTTGTCTAAAAGCGTCTTGATTGCCGATGTGGATTGGACGCCGCGAATCTCTAAAATTTCCGGCACGGTCACGGGTTGTTTGTACGCGATAACGGCGAGGGTCTCAAGGGCGGGAAGCGATAGTTTCGCGCTCGGTTGTGATTTGAGAAAAGCGCGCAGGTGTTCGTGATGTTCGGGGCGCGTGGCGATTTGCCAGCCGCCCGCGATTTCACGAAGCATCAAGCCGCTGCCGCGTTCGTTAAATTCTTTGACGAGTTCATCAATCGCCATCTCAATCGTGGCGCGGTCTTCGGTTAAAACTTCGGCGAGACGCTTCGGCGGCAAAGGTTCGTCGGACACAAAAATCAAGGCTTCTATAATCGCCATCAGTTGCGCGATGCTGTGCGTTTGCGAACCGACGGCTTCATCGGCAGCAAGCCCTTCGTCCTCGACGACATCCCCCGCTTCGGCAGGCTGCGCGTCTTCCATCATCACGGCGCGGGCAGCGAGAGCGGCTTCCGCGATGTCTTCGGCGTCAACGTCATAGATGACGATTTCCGCATCATCTTCGTCGTCATCATCTTCATCGTCAACTTCGTTTTCGGCGGCGAGTTCTTCGGGCGTAAAAGCCGAATCTATGCCTTCGATAATGCTCTCCGCATCGTCAAGGTCTGCGGGGTGCGCCGAATCTTGGTCGTCGGTGTTTAAGAGTTCGTCTATTTTGAGTTTCGATTGTTCGCTGTGTGGCATGATTGGATTGATTCATTCAGTCATTGCTTCATTGATTCAACGACTGAATGAATCAATGAAGCAATTCTGTTTTAGGGTGTCGCTTGAATGGTGATGTCGCCGAAAGTTTGCGATTGCGTGAAGCTGATTTCTCCGGCGCGGATGAGTTCTAAAATCGAGAGAAACGCCAGTACGAGTTCGCGCCGCGAACGTGTACGCTCAAAGAATTTAGTGACGCTCAACTCTTTCGCATCACTGACCATCTCGCGCAGACGGTCGAACATCTGCGTCATCGTCATGTCGTCGCGCTCGATTTCAAGTAAGACTTCTTCCTTGCGGCGCGCGAGTATAACTTGAAAGACGCGAAGCAAATCGAACACGCCCGCCGAGACTTCCGGGTTTTCCTTGTCCGTCTCAATCGGCGCGCGGCGAAACGTCGCCTGTTCAATCGTCGAGCGTGACCACAACATTTGCGATGCCGCTTTATACTTTTGATGCTCCAACAATTGCCGCACGAGTTCATGGCGCGGGTCACTCGCCGCGTCTTCCACAAGGTCTTGACTCGAAGCGCGCGGCAATAGCATCTTCGATTTAATCTCAATCAACGTCGCCGCCATCAACAGAAACTCGCCCGCGACCGCGATGTCCATCCCGCGCATCAACTGAATGTAGCGCAAGTATTCGTCGGTGATGCGCGCCAAAGGTAAATCGTAAATGCTGACCTGCTCTTGACGTATCAGGTACAACAACAAATCCATCGGACCCGCAAACTCGCCAAGCACAAGTTTTAATTCTTCGCCGTTGCGCTCGGAAAAGATTTCCGGCTCCGCATTGATAACGCTGATTTGCTGCGGCGTTTGATTCGCCTGTGTCGCTTCTAAGTTTTCGCTCATGCACTCTCCCGCCGCGAGGTGATTACGATGACGTTGTTCTCAAATGTTTCTATAATGGCATCCTCAGTCACCTCTACCGATATTATTTTCGGTTTAGGTGGCAACTCGAAAATTAAATCTTCCAATGCCGACTTTAACTTTTCCGCATTCATGGTCAGCACAACTCCGCCGCCGTTTCCGCCGTTGCCATGAGGTGAGACAACCTTATCAATAACCTCTTCGGCTTTACCTTCACCGATCAACTCCGCCATACGCATCACGACATACTCATCCATGACTTCTCGCGGAATGCTCACGCCGCTCGCTTTCTTCATTTCATCGCGCAGCTTGAAAGAACCATCTTCGCTTTCTTCATCCGATGCCGCCCAACCGGATTGAGTCCACTCGTCGAAGCCATCTTTCACCCAGACATGTAAGTTATCATTGCCATCAACCCACAAGTAATAATCTCCGCGCATGTACGACATAGAACACTCATCCCTTTTCACATTCAAGTCATATCATTTGGAAGCCATCTCAAAAATGGTTTCCTTCTCTGCGGTACTCTGCGTCTTCAACTCTGCGGTACTCTGCGTTAAAAGGCTCTTTGACGCAGAGTACCGCAGAGTTGAAGACGCAGAGTACCGCAGAGTTTTCAATCAATCGTTTCAATCAAAAGCTAATTTTTGAGATACCTTGTGACTATTCACATCCCTTTCGCACCGACAACCCCAAGCCGCTCTTTAACCACGCCGAGCGTTTCCCGCGCCGTGTCGCGCGCACGCTCCGCGCCATCCGTGAGAATGCGCCGCAACTCGTCATCGGTGATGCTGTGGAATCGTTCTTGAAACGGTTGAAGGAAGGCGATGCAGGCTTCGGACAATTCGCTTTTGAGTTGCCCGTAGCCTTTGCCCGCGAAGTTTGTTTCAACCTGTTCGTTCGATTGACTTGTGAGTAAAGCGTAAATCGTGAGCAAGTTGGTTATCGCGGGGCGCGTGTTATCGAATTTGATTTCCGTGCCGGAGTCTGTGACGGCGCGTTTGAATTTGCGAATCACGGTGTCGGCATCGTCGAGTAAGCCGATGCTGCCTGACGGGTCAACGTCGGACTTCGCCATCTTCTTCGTCGGGTCGCTCAAGGACATGATGCGCGCGCCCGCTTTCGGGATGAACGGTTCGGGGATGCGGAACGTCTCGCCGTAGTCGCGGTTGAATCTCTGCGCGAGGTCGCGCGTGAGTTCGAGGTGCTGCTTTTGGTCTTCGCCGACAGGAACCAAATCGGTTTGATAAAGCAGTATGTCCGCCGCCATCAGGACGGGATAATCGAGCAGCCCGACACTTGTGCTTTCGCGTTCGGTGTTTCTGCCCTTCTCCTTAAACTGCGTCATGCGCTCAAGTTCACCGATGCGCGTTTGACAGTTTAAGAGCCAAGTCAGTTCGGCGTGTTCGGCGACATCGGATTGAATGAAGACGGTCGAAACCGTCGGGTCAATTCCGGCGGCGAGATAAAGCTTGGCGAGTTCCTTCGTTTTAACGATTAAACTTTGCGGATTCTGCGGCTGCGTGAGAGCGTGCAAATCAACGATGCAGAAGAAGCTTTCGTATTCGTGCTGAAGCTGCGTCCAGTTGCGAAGCGCGCCGAGATAGTTGCCGAGATGAAGATTGCCGGTCGGTTGCGCCCCGCTGAAAATTCGTTTCATGCGTGTACTCAAATTTTAAGTCCCAATCATCAACAAGCCTTGTGAAACTGCTTGAACGAAACCGAAAATCGGTCGAAAAGCTCCGGTGATAACGCCGACCCACAACAGCATAAAACCGTACTGTTCAACCGCATCGAGTGCCGGAAGCAAACTATCGGGCAGGAAACTGCGGGCTATCTTGCTGCCGTCGAGCGGCGGAAACGGAAGTAAATTAAAGACCGCCAAACTGACATTCAGATTGAACATAATCCACAAAAAGTTGATGACGGCTGAGCCTTCAACGCCCGGCTCGTACACCAACCGGAAACCGATTCCGGCGATAACGGCGAGCGCAAGGTTGAGTATGATGCCCGCCGCCGAGACCCAAAAATTGGCGACGCGATAATTTTGCCAGCGCGCCGGATTGACCGGAACAGGACGCGCCCAACCGAGAAGCGGCGCGCCTGTAAAAAATGCGAGCGCGGGGAAAAGCAATGTCCCAATCGGGTCAACGTGCGTCACGGGACTAAGACTGACGCGACCTTGCGAACGCGCGAGGTCATCGCCAAAGTAATTGGAAGTCCATGCGTGACCAAACTCATGCAGTGATAGCGAGAAGACCAATGCCACCATCCACAAAACAAATCTGCCGATTATTTCAGGGTTTATTTCACCGTTCATCATTTTATACCTTGTCCGTAGCTAGAGTTAAATCAAGCCTTAAAGTTTTTAGAAACAAACACTTACGCAGTGTGAATAGTGAATGGTCAATAGTGAATGGTCAGGACACTTACTTTTCTATTTACCATTTACTATTGACCATTTACTTCCATAAGACGCTGGAACGTTTATGAGACCGCTTCTAATTAAGAAGCGTTCCGTGTATGCCGAGCGGCAAACTATAAACCGTGTCGTTCGTGGCGATGACCATATCACCGTCACGATTGAACGCGAGTCCGACGACGTTCATTCCGGCGACCGCCAACTCCGCATCGCTGCCATCAGGCGAGATGCGGACGATGCCGCGCCGCCCTTGCAGCGAAGCGGCGACGTATAGATTACCTTCGCGGTCGAAAGCCAAACCTTGCGGTCTGCCCAAGCCGCGATAGAAAACTTTCGTCTCGCCGAAACGGTCAATGCGCGTTACGGCATCGAAACTCGAAACGGTCGGACCCGTCATAAACAAATCGCCGTCAAGCCCGAACGCGAGATGATACGCCGACACGCTCGGCTCAACGCTCGCCCATTCTTCCACTTCGCCAATCGCGTTGACGCGGTGAATCGTGCCTGTGCGGTCGCCGACATACATGCGCCCTTCGCGGTCAAACGCGAGTCCGGTCGCCGTTCCCAAATCGCGCGCGAACGCGACGGCTTCGTTAAATTCCGTGACGCGATACACGTTGCCGTCCATGCGGCTCGTGACGAACATCGTGCCGTGCGAATCGAATGCGATTCCGGTCGGGTTCACGACTTCGCCGGAAAAAGCGTGCGCTCCGTCGTTATCTACACGCAAAATCGTAATCGGCAAACGCTGCCCGCGCGAACCGGAGCGCGTCACATACAACGCGCCTTCATCGGGATCGAACGCCGGATTTGCGACCGCGTGAATGTCTTCCGCGAGTTTGCGCCCGACGTACATCATCGCCGCCTCGCTCGCTGTGCGGTCGCGCCCTTCAATCGTCACGCGCGCGCTTCCCTTGCGATTGATTTCCGGTACTGCCGCGACGATGCGTTTCGCGCTCGCACTGACGATGCGCGATTGTTCGCCGCCAATCATCACGCGCGACAAACGCGGTTGACTCGCATCGTAGTTTTCACATTCGATAATAATTTCACCATCGGGAAGACTTGCCGCCGGATTGATGCGCGTGATTTTCGATTCACTCATAAACTGTTTCTTTTCCCCTACAAACTTGGATTCAATCATACGACGTTCGCCGGAGAAGTGTCTAACTTGACCTGAAAAAGCGGTGCGGCGGTTGACAATCATCATGCTACAATTCGCATCTAAACGATTGCTGTTGGGCGTGAATCGTAAATCGTGAATCGTAAATAACCCAAGTTGCCAGTTATAAATTGCCACTAGCTTTAGCTAGTGGACAGGTCAGCTAGAGATTTTGGCTTTAGCCGAACAGTTCGGCTAAAGCCGAAGAGATTGAAAACTCTACCCACTAGCTAAAGCTAGTGGCAACTCAAAGAAATCAGAAATGTGATAACCGGCAACTTAGGTTAAATAGAAACTGCACGGTTCGATGCCGGTATAACTTGATTTGTGATGCGCCGAACGCTTTCGCCTGACACAATTACCACGCAATCCACGATTAAAAGGAGTCAAGAAACATTAGCACCATACAAGGCAACACTTCGGGTTTGAAGCCGAACCAACTGCGCCGCATCGAAAAACTGTACACCCGCCGCATCGCTCCCCAACAAATCATAACGCCGGAATTTGCGCGCCAGATGTCGGAACTGTCTTTTGAGACGCGCCGTCAAATCGGAGTCCTGATTGACCGCAAAGGTTACATCGAATCCGTTATCGTTGGTGACGCGCGCCGCATAGAACTTCCCGATTTACGCCGCACGCGCGTCGCCACCGACCGCTTTCGCGGGCTTCGCTGCATACACACGCACCTGCGCCATGAACCTTTAACTCAAGACGATTTAACCGATTTGGCTTTGCTTCGTCTCGACATGATGGTGACGATTGACGTTGACGAAAACACGGGACTACCCGGCATCGTGCGCGCCGCGCATCTCTTGCCCGCGCAAAACAACGCCGACAATCAGGCGCACGCGATAGACGGAACTTCACTTAATGCCGACGGTGTTTCACCCGACGGTGAAGCCGCGTTCGCGTTTCTTGAGCCGCAGATTCCTTCGCAACTCGACGTTGATTTTCTCGAACTCATCAACTCGCTTGAACAGGAAATGGCGCGCAACCGTCAAACCGCGCGTCGCGCGACAACGGGCGAGCGCGCGATTCTCGTCGGCGTCACGACGAACACAAACATTGACGCGGAAGAATCTATGGCGGAGTTGAACGAACTCGCCGCGTCCGCCGGATTGGTCACGGTTGACCGCATCATTCAACGCCGCAACGCGATTGACCCGCGCACCGTTTTGGGGCGCGGCAAACTCGACGACCTTATCGTTCGCGCTCTGCAACTTGGCGCGGACTTAATCGTCTTTGACCGCGAACTCAGCCCCGCGCAAGTCCGCTCAATCGGAGAAGCGACCGACCTCAAAGTCATAGACCGCGCCCAACTCATACTCGACATCTTCGCCCAACGCGCCGAAACGCGGGAAGGTAAAATTCAAACCGAACTCGCGCAACTGAAATACATGCTGCCGCGCCTCATAGTCGGTCAGGACTCCGCTTTCTCACGTCTCGCGGGCGGCATCGGCGGGCGCGGACCCGGTGAAACCAAACTCGAAACCGACCGTCGCCGCGTGCGCGACCGCATCAATCGTTTGGATAAACAGATTGAAGAATTGCGCGGTCATCGCGGGCAGCGTCGTAAAGCCCGCGCCCGTCACGAACTCCCTATCGTCTCCATCGTCGGCTACACGAACGCCGGAAAATCAACCCTGCTCAACACCTTGACGCAAAGCACTGTTCACGCCGAGAAGCGCATGTTTGCGACGCTTGACCCGACTTCGCGCCGTCTTAGACTTCCGCACGAACAGGAAATCATCATCAACGATACCGTCGGATTCATACGCGATTTGCCGCCCGATTTAATCGCTGCCTTCCGCGCGACGCTCGAAGAAATCACCGACAGTGACCTTTTGATTCATCTCGTGGACGCCGCCAACCCGCGCTTCATGCAGCAAATTCAATCCGTTGAAAGCATCCTCACCGACCTTGAACTAAGCGACATTCCGCGCATTACTATTCTCAATAAAACCGATTTACTCGACTCCGAAACAGCGCACGCGATACGCCGCGAAGTATCCGATTCCGGCGCGCGCGATTGCATCCTCGCTTCCGCCAACGACGCGGCGACACTGCGCCCGCTCATCAACCGCGTCGGTGAAATCCTCGCCCGCGATTTGTCAGAGATGAACCACCTTGTTTCCGTACCGGCAATTTCAACTTGAGAGGGAAGCATAGAGAAAACCATGCGAATCAAGAGTAGCAACCTTCATCTGTCCGCGCTCCTTAGCTGCGGCAGTAGCGACAAGAAGGTAGCCCACAGTGAAGGCGTGAGCCGGAACTGTGGGTAAGGAAGCATCATCACAATCCTTAGCTGCGGCAGCAGCGTAAGAAAGATGGTGAGCAAGATGGCGCAAGGATTTCTGTCGCTACTGCCGTAGCTTGAAATTTCTAACTGCATGTTCCCCACAGTTACACTTCGCTTCACTGTGGGCTACCCTCTTGTCGCTGCTGCCGCAGCTAAAAACAATGCTTTGACTTCCACTCTTGATTCGCATAAAGCCTAATTCTTCTCTGCGTTAAACTTTTGTAATCAGAAATGCTTACTTAATCTTTCGTAAGCCGTCGCAAGTTCTTCCGGCAAGACGCGCGTTTCGGCAATCGTCGTCATAAAATTCGCGTCGCCGTGCCAGCGCGGGAGAATGTGTATGTGAAGGTGTGCGGCGACTCCCGCACCCGCCGAACGACCTTGATTGATGCCGATGTTGAAACCTTCGGGTTTGTATTCTTCGCGCAAAATCGTTTGGCAATTCTTGACCACATCCATCATCTCATCGGTCGTGAGTTTTGCCGCCGCGTCGAGATCGGCGACGTGCGTGTACGGCACGACGAGTAGATGCCCGCTCGTGTAAGGATAGATGTTGAGGACGACATAACAGAACTCGGCGCGATGAACGACGAACGTGCGTGCGTCGTCTTCCGCATCACGAATCGCACAGAAGATGCACGCCACATCATTTGAAGCGGCATCCGACTTCTCGCCGGTTTCGCCTTTGATGTAGCGGTAACGCCATGGACTCCAGAGTCTATCCACTTTATTTAAGGTTGAATTTCAGGAATCGCTTCCGGGTTCGGCGGACGAGTTGATAAGTTCTTTGAGTTCTTTGCCGGGTTTGAAATACGGTATGCTTTTGGCGTTGATGTTCACGGGTTCGCCGGTTTTCGGATTGCGCCCGCGCCTCGCTCCGCGTTCACGCACACGAAACGAACCGAAGCCGCGCAGTTCGATCTTCTCGCCTTGATTAAGCGTTTCGATGATGCTCTCGAACACGATTTCAACCAACCGTTCGGCGTCCTTCTTCGTCAACTCCGAAGCGCGCGCGACTTCATCCACCAAGTCCGCTTTCGTCATGCCTTTGCCTTTTGTCATGGACTTTGTTGTACCTTAACCGTGTCGGGATTTTGCTATCAAGTGCTTCGGCGGTTACGTTAGCAGAAGATGCACGCGCGATGCAAGACTTTACGCTTCAACACTTTATCATTCGTGCGGAAGGCTGTGTTTTAGAAGCAAAACGCCATGAGTCCCGCGCTTTGTACGACGGACAACAAAGCGCGGGACTCATGGTTAATTCAGGAAACAGGCTGAAAAATCAAGCGTGATGTAAGGATGCGAAACCTTACTGTTCGGCTTGCTTCTCTTCGTCTTCCTTCGGTTCGTCTTCCTTGAGTTCAACTTCCTTCGGTTCAGCTTCTTCCGGTTTGGCTTCCTTCAGTTCAGCTTCTATCGGTTCAGCTTCCTTGAGTTCCGCTTCTATCGGTTCGTCCTCCTTCGGCATTCCGATACGGAAGTCGGCGAGTTCACCGAGTGAAGCCATGCCGCCGCCGCGTTCGCTCGAATAGGTGCGTGTATCGGCGGCAACCGGTTCTTCCTTAACGGAAGTGCGGGCAGACAATCCGATTTTGTGCGATTCGGCTTCGACGCGAAGGATTTTGAATTCGAGTTCGTCACCGATTTTAACGATGTCTTCGGGACGTTCGACG
Organism: Pyrinomonadaceae bacterium; assembly: GCA_041743485.1. Taxonomy (GTDB): domain Bacteria; phylum Acidobacteriota; class Blastocatellia; order Pyrinomonadales; family Pyrinomonadaceae; genus JANDLT01. The sequence goes on along the minus strand of JBGTMR010000113.1, from coordinate 9,380 downwards.
CGCTCATCTGAGAGTTCCGAAACGTGGCACAAGCCTTCAAGTCCTTCCGCGATTTCGACGAAGACGCCGAAGTTTGCAAAGCGCGTGATGCGTCCGCGCACGATGTCGCCGGGTTTGTGAGTCTCCGTGAATTGATCCCAAGCACTCGGCTCCATGTCCTTGATGGACAATGAGAGGCGACGATTTTCCGTATCAATGTTGGTGATGACGGCTTCGATTTCCTGACCCTTTTTCAGAATCTCCGCCGGATGTTTGATGCGCTTCGACCATGAAATATCGGAGACGTGAACCAACCCGTCAACGCCGTCTTCGACTTCGACGAACGCTCCAAAGTCGGTCAGATTACGCACGCGACCTTTAACGCGCATTCCCGGCACATAACGCGCCGACAATGTTTCCCAAGGATTCTGCTGCATCTGCTTCATGCCGAGACTGATGCGGCGGGCGCGCGTGTCCACGCCCAAAACTTCAACCTCGACTTCATCACCCGGATTAACCATCTTCGATGGATGCTTCATGCGCTTCGACCAACTCATTTCCGAAACGTGAACCAAGCCTTCAACTCCGGCTTCGAGTTCGATAAACGCACCGTAATCTGTGACGCTGGCGACGCGCCCGTTCGTCCGCATTCCGCGCGGGTAGCGTTCTTCGGCACTCTCCCAAGGGTCGGGCAGAAGTTGTTTATAGCCAAGCGAAACACGTTCACGCTGGCGGTCGAATTTTAAGACTTTGACTTGAACGTGGTCATTGACCTTGAACATATCGGCGGGATTTGCAAGGCGTCCCCAAGACATATCGGTGACGTGAAGCAAGCCGTCAACACCGCCCAAATCAACGAACGCGCCGTAGTCGGTCAGATTTTTCAGTTGACCTTCGACGATGATACCCTCTTCCAAATTATCGAGGGTTTCTTCTTTGCGGCTGGTGTTAGATTCTTCGAGCAGAGCTTTGCGCGACAACACGACGTTTGCGCGTTTGCGGTTAAGCTTGATGACGATGGCTTCGATTTCTTGGTCGCGGAAAACGTCAAGGTTGCGAATCGGGCGGACATCAATTTGCGAACCCGGCAGAAACGCTGCGACGCCGTTGATGTCAACGCGCAAGCCGCCTTTGACACGTTCGATGACACGCCCTTTAATCGGTGTTTCTTCGCGGAACGCTTTATCGAGGTCGTCCCAAGCACGCATACGCACGGCATCGGCACGCGACAAAATAGGATAGCCTTCCGGCGAGTCCATGCTTTTGACGATAATTTCGACTTCTTCGCCGGGCTTTAGATCAATCGCGCCGTCCGCAAATTCTTCGCGGGGAACAACGCCTTCGGACTTGAATCCGAAATCAATCATCGCGCCGCGCTCCGTGATGCCGACAACCGTACCGCGCACGACTTCGCCTTCGCTGTATGCTTTCTGCTCCTGCTCGAACTGGTCAAGCAGCGCGCCGAAATCCATATCGCCCATTCCGCCGCCGTCTTCATCATCGTCATCGTCATCCATCGTCTTCATCTTTTTGAAAGACGAAGCGGAAGCGGTTGACGCACGCGACGGGGCGGCATCGGCGGCTTTGACATCGGCGTCAACGGAAGCGGTAGTCGCTTCGTCGGAAGGCAGCGTTTCAGGGACTTCACGCGCGGTTTGCGCGGCTTGTCCGGCGGATTCCCCGTTCATCCCGTTGGCGGCGGCAGAGTGCGCGGAAGCGGCGGTTGATGACGCGGCATTAAATGTCGTGTCGGTGGTTGATGACGGCGTGGCGTCGTTATTCGGCGAATCGTTGGTGGTGGCGGCTTGAGCCGACGTTAAGTTATTTTCTTCGGTGGACATGCAAACTCCTGTGAGAATTCTCCCCTTGACTGGCGCGGCGATATTACGTTAAGCCGTGCTTCAACTCGTATTTACTGCGGCGAAACTATCAAAGCATCAACCTGAATCCGATGATTGAAATGGGGCAATCGTCGAAAGTCATGTTTTGCTAACCGGACGCGCGGGTTAAGCGACAAACGCGCGGGCGATATATTCGGGTGTCGTTGTCAGATTCGTGTGAGATGAAAACGGGTAGGCAAAAGTGATTGTGATGTTAAGAAGTTAATGGTTTTCGTCCTGCCCAAATGACCACCAAATGTGATCCGACACGTCACCGCCGAGTTTGACGAGTAAGGCGGCAATGTACACGCGCGGGCAACTTGGTGTCAAGGCGGACATGACAATCGCAAAGAACGAATCACGGGTTAAAGCTTTCCAAGCTTTAACCCGTGATTCGAGATTTTACTATTCGGCTGGAGAGTCGAAAGAGTCCTTGTATGTGACTTTACTGCGAAACCGCGCCGACCGTCGCGGCACGCGCACCGCCCGCGCGTTCGGCGAGATAGACGCCCGCCGAGTGTGAGCCGACAAGCAAACGATTCGGATTATTAGAATCGAAAGCGAGCGTCCAAACTCGCTGGCTTGGGAGTTCCGTGTCAATGCGTTGCCACGTCATGCCCGCATCAGTCGAACGATACACGCCGCCTTCCTGTTCGCGCGAAGTGACACGCTCCGAAGCACGACATACATATAACTCATCGGTGTTTTCGGGATTGATGAGAATACTCGTGAAAGTGCCGAGCGGGAGATTACCGCCGCGACGCATCCACTTCTGCCCGCCGTCGTGCGAAACATAAAAGGTTTGTGTCGTGCCGATATATACGTAACCCGCGCGTTTCGGGTCTTGTTCGATAACATTGATTGGCACGTTTGTCGGAATGCCTTCGACGTTCTGCCACGTCGCCCCGTTATCCTGTGAACGAAGCGTGCCGGATGTCGCCGTGCCGACGTAAATCGTATCCGGTACTTGCGGCGAAGCCGAGATGCAAAGGGTGCGGGCGTCGAAATCTTTTCCGTAAAAAAGCTTCTCCCAACCGACAGTCGGATTATAGGTGCGGAAAAGTCCGGCATTGGTCGCGGCGAGAATGCCGCGACGCCCGTCTTTTTCGTCGAACGTATAAGCGAGGGCGTTGATGGTGTCGGTCAAAGCTTGCGGGGCGGTTTGCAAACTCGCGGCGGTTCCATCGGTCGGGATGCCGCCGTCAATGCCGAGTGCGGCGAAGGTCGCGGCGTCAATCACGCCGGTTTGCGGAATCTGTTTGTCGAGTTGGAATTTACGCACGGCGGTGATGGTGCGCGTTCCCGCCACACCGTCCGGCGTGCCGACGTTGTATCCGGCGGCATTGAGGGCGGATTGAGCGCGCTTCACGCCTTCATCAACGCGGCGCGGAGAGGAAGCGGGTTGGGCTTCCGTGCGGTCGCTTTGCGCGGCGGCGCGTTGCGTCGCGGACGGACGCACGGGGGCATTTCGGGCGGTGCGTGCTTTCTTTCTTGTCGTCGGCTTTTTAACTTCGGCGGGCGCGCCGAGTGCCGCCCACGACACGCCTCTATCGTTCGAGACGTACATGCCGAGATTCGTTCCGGTGTAAAGCGTTTCCGGGTTTTTCTCGTCTTGCAGAATCGAGTATGTGATGAGGCGCGACGGCAAACCTTTCGTCGTTGACTTCCAAGTCACGCCGCCGTCTTCGCTGATAAAGAAGAAACCGCCGCCCGTCGCGGTGTTGATGGTGCTGGCATAAACTCTGCCGGGACGTTCGCGGTCGGCGGTGAGTTGGTATGCGCGACGCCCGGAAAAGCCGTTGTTGCTAAGGCTGAATGTCTTGCCGTTATCGCGCGAAATCATCATGCCGTAATTGTTTGTGCCGAGATAAACGGTGTTCGGGTCGTCGGGATGAACGGCGATAGCGTTGACTTCCAACTGCTTCGGCGTCATCAACGTCCACACGCCGCCGCCGTCGGGCGAACGCCACAAGCCTTCGGTCGTTCCGGCGAAAATCGTGTCGGGCAGTCCGGGATTCTGCAAAATCGCGCGTGTGCGGCGCGAAGTCGAAGGGATGCCTTGAACTTTGCGCCACGTTCCGGCGGCGTTCTTCGATTCGTAAATTCCACTGCACGCCGAAGCGATGATGTGGTCGGGATTGCGACGGTCAATCTCGATGGCGAACACATCGGAGTCATCAATCATACCGTTCTTGACGCGCGCCCAAGTCTTGCCGCCGTCAGTCGTCTTCCAAGGCAGATACCACGTTCCGGCGTAAATCGTATCAACGCTGCGCGGGTCAACGGCGAGTGAATCAATGTTGATAAGTCCGGGATAGCCGCCTTCGGGAATCATCTTCCACGAATCGCCCGCGTCCATCGAACGGAACACGCCGCGATTCGTTCCGGCGACGAGTACGTCGGGATTCTTCGGAGCTTGCGCGAGAGCGTGGACGGCTTCACCGGCAAGATGTTCGCGCCATGTCTGCCCGCCGTCGGTGGTTTTATAAAAGCCGCCCGCGTCTTTGTGGCGATGCGTGGCGACATAAAATGTGTTCGAGTCGCGCGGGTCAATGATGATGTATTCGACGTAAAGACCGGGATGACGAAAGCCTATAAGTTGCGTCCAGTTCGTGCCGCCGTCGCTTGAAGAATAGATTTGCCCGTCGAGTGTGCCAACGAGAAGGCGCGACTTGTTTTGCGGGTCAATCGCAATCGCGCGTATGTCGCCGCCCATCGGACCCGTCACGCGCCAATCAATCGCGGCGGCATTTGATGGATCGTCAGTGGTCGCGGCGACGGTGATACCGGAGCGCGGGTTGATTGCGAAGGACGTGAGGAGCAACGTCAGGATTAAGACGTAATGGCAAAACTTTTTAATTTTGTTCGTCATCATCATTTTTTATTTTAACAATCGAGAGTTCGGTAATTTATCGGACTTGGAAAACCCGTGAGTTTAAGTATCGAGGTACAAGACGAAATAAATACACGTCTCGCTTTGCGGAAGATGTTTTAGGATGCGGCAATCATTTCGTACCGTTGTACTTCGTGGTCGTTGTGTATGCGCCACACCGTGCGCCGCGTTTTTCAGTATAACGTATCGCACAGCTTAATCCGGCAGGAAAATCGTTTTCGCATTAGCGACGTAACGGCGACAAAGAAAACGGGCGATGTTTCTTGTGATGGAAACATCGCCCGTATTTTCAGGTGAAGGGTCACGCTCTTTGTTTTACAGGAGCGTGACCGGATTAAGGTTTAACGGCGTCCACGACGGCGACGCGGCGCACGACTGCGGCGCGCGGGTGTCGTTTGGACTTCGCTGGCATCAACATTCGGTGATGCCGTCGGTTCGGTCGCGCCAGTCGGAACGATATAGAGTTCCGTCGTCGCTTCCTCGCGGAAACCACCGTCAACAGTGGTGATGCGACTTGCATCAATACTACGTTCGGTAGTCAGGTAGTTACGGGCAAAGTCAGCACGATTTTGTGCTTCGCCTGCCACACCGCGACGACCACCGTAAGTGATAATCACGCCGCGTGCTGTCGGATCGTTTTGCAACTCGACGGCATACGGGTCAAGACGGGCTTTGGCATCATCGTTTCTGATAGCACCGTACTCGTCAATCTTACGGAATTGAACGTCTTGCTGAACTCCAACCGTGCATGATGCCGTGTTCTGGCAAGTCGGGTCATAGCCGCCGACGGTCGCGGTCGCGGTGAACGATTGTCCGCCGAGTCCGGTCGTGTCAACAGTAATCGAAGGCGTACCTTGACCACTGGTAATCGTGCCAGCCGTTACCGTCCAGTTGAAGGTCGGGGTCACGTTCGTATCGCCGCCGCTCAAGTTCGCGGTAAGCGTCGCCGGTGAACCGACATTGACCGTATCGAGACAGGTAAGTGTGACTGTCGGGCAAGGAATGTCAACAATCGGCGGTGCTGGGCATTCAGTGACTTCGACGTTCGTGGTATCGAACGCGATGCAACCGCAGCCGTCATCAACTTCCGATGTCACGGTGACGTTCGTGCCGGGCGCGACGCCCGTTAAGTCAAGCGTGACGTTCGGACCTTCGCCGACGATGCGTCCGGCGGTCGTCGTGTAGGTGTAAAGCAGCGTGTCGCCGTCCGGGTCGGATGCGGTACTCGTGATTTGCACCTGTGAATTTGCCGGATTTGCCCGTGACGGGTCGGTCGGGCAAACGACGATGGACGTGCCACCGTCGGCAATCGGCGTCCCGCCGGTGGCGGTGACGTTGACGGTCGGCGGTTGGTTCGGCAACACATCGGGAGCGCGCTCATTGCGGCGACCGATGAAGAACTGGAACAGGAATCCGTTCGGGTCATCCGAAGGCGTGAAGCCCGGAATATTTTCACCGAAATCCCTGTCCTGCTGGTTGAAGTGACGACGATACGCCGCCGAGAAGCCGACGTAACGTGCCGGGAAGATGCGAACACCCGCCAAACCGTCAATCGGGTTATTTTGCAGCGCGTTCGGTGTGCGACCGCCGACATAAATCGTCGAGCGAAGTTCGGCAATCGGTTGGAAGTAACGATTGACCGGGAAATCGAAACCGATACCCGTCAGCAGTTCATCGGGGCGGTCGAGCAATGTGAACTCTTGTCCGCCAATCGTCGCTTTCGGATTGCTGTTGAAAATGTATCCGATGTTTGCCGACAAATTAGCGACGCGGGCGAGACGCGAATCAATAGCGAAGATGCCACCGAAGTCGCCGATGTCGCCGCCCGGACTCGCGCCACGATTCAACTGATTGAAATCGTCGCCCTTGTCCGCGTAGAAGCGATAGAACGGAATGAGTGCCACACCCGTTGAGCTATTAACATCGGTCAGGCGGAATTTAGCTCCGACAGTGAAGGTGTTAAACGCCGTCTGCCCGTAAGTGCGGTTCAGGAATGGCGCATCCGGCAAATAAGCGGGTGCTTCAAAGAACGAGGTCGGAGTGATGATTGGAGCTAATCCTGCACCACGTGGTGTTGTCGTTGTCGTTAGGACAATACCCGGAAGGATGCTGCCGAACGGCGAACCGATTCCGGGGAAGTTATCGGCGGCACCGAACGTGCTGCCGCCACCGCCCGCGTTAGCCGTAGCACCCAATGTGCCTTGACTTGCTTGGTCACCGGCAGGTGTGCCTTGTCCGCCGAAACCGCCAAACGCGCCGCCCACAAATGGGAACTGAACGAATGGTTGTCCGATGACGCGGCTGAATGTGTTAGTGCCAGTACCAAAAAGCACTGAGCCTCGTGCCGGACGGAAAATCGAGCCTCTCGTCGTCGCAAGACCGAGCGGTCCCTGCACGATGGCGGCTCCGGCAAACGAGTTTGGCAGAAGGAAGCCGGAGAGTTGCGCCGCGCCGCCTGTGCGACCGGCACTGTTGACTTTGTATTGCTTGTAAGCGTCCGTATTAAAGAACACTTCGAGATAATCACCGAGACCGACTTGGAAGCTGACAGGAATTTCAGTGATGTCAACATTACCGGGGTCGCGGTCGAAGTTGCTGTAAGCCGCGCTGAAAGTGAATTCACCGCGTCGCAAGGTTTGTCCGTCATAGACGGTGAAAAGTCCGGTCGGTCCGCCAATGGGACCGCCCGTGCCAATGGTCGGCGCGGTGTTGCGCGGGTCATTGGCTGGTCGTAAAGTTTGTGCTGATGCCGCGGCACACAGCAGTAACGTAACGAGCGCGAGCATTTGCGCTCTTCTCGCTAATTCCATCGCATTCCTCCTGCGAAAACAAATGGTAAATATGTGCGGAATGAACGACCGTGATCGAAGCAATCACAAGTTGCAGTTGAACCAAGTTGTGAACCTAAACTGGATTGTTTCATACCGCTTTGAATAACCGGTGAATCTTTTCAATTTCACGGCGCGTGCCGCTCTTAAATTACAAGCGTTCGACAAACAAGTTGATTAAATTTCAACTTCTACTACTGCCACCATCTCCGACTTGATAGCCTTGTTGATAGCGCAGACTTTAAGTGGAAGAAACTTATAACTTAAAATAGTGCTTACCGAAAGTGTTCAAGCCATAGCTTGAGCATCGTTTCTTCCAATGTGTTTCTAGCTTGCGAAGTCGTTTGGCAACGAAACGGATTGTTATAAATCGTGGTTATCGTCACCTGGAGTTGAATTTCATTAAGTCATGTACGAAGACGAGATAATCAATCTTGCACAAGATAAATTCCGGCAGACCATACTCTACTCGTCATCGGAAATCAAGCCTTTTTAACGATTAAGCGTTATCGGCAAGAATAAAACTTAGGCATAAATGCCGCGCATTCGCGTGTCGTAAGCCACGCGGTCAATCGCCAGCATGTATGCCGCCGTGCGCGTATCAACTTCGTGGGTATCGGCGTACTTTGCGACATCATTAAAGCTTGCGACCATCACTTCCTGCAAACGTTCGTTCACGACATCCTCCCGCCAGAAGTAGCCCATACGGTCTTGCACCCATTCAAAATATGAAACCGTCACACCGCCCGCGTTCGCCAAAATATCGGGTATAACGAACACGCCGTTATTATGAAGGATTTCATCGGCAGCGGCAGTCGTCGGACCGTTCGCGCCTTCGGCTAAAACTTTGCAGTTGATACGGTGGGCGTTTTGCGAAGTGATTTGGTTTTCCGTCGCACACGGCGCAAGAACTTCGCACTCGATTTCAAGCAAGTCGGTGTTTGAAACGCGCTCCGCACCGGGAAAGTCCTCAAGCGAACGAGTCGTGCGTAAATGCTTCATCGCTTCCGGGATGTCCAAACCGTCCGGGTTGTAAATACCGCCGTGAATATCCGAAAGCGCGACGACTTTATACCCGGCTTCGTGAAGCAGTTCCGCACCGATGCCGCCGACATTGCCCGAACCTTGCACAACGACGCGCGTTTGCGGCGCGGTCATCTTGAGTCGTTTCATCGCTTCATTGATGCAGAATAACAGTCCCCTGCCCGTCGCTTCACGTCGTCCGGCACTGCCGCCGAGTTGGACGGGTTTGCCCGTGACGACTCCGGTGACGGTGTGGCGTGCGTGCATCGAAAAGGTATCCATAATCCACGCCATCGTTTGTTCATTGGTGTTCATGTCGGGCGCGGGTACGTCTTTTTCGGGTCCGATGAAATCAATCAACTCCGCCGTGTAACGACGTGTCATACGCTCAAGTTCGCCTTGTGACATCTGAATCGGGTCACAAATGATGCCGCCCTTACCGCCGCCGAACGGCACATTGACGACCGCGCACTTCCACGTCATCCAAGCCGCGAGAGCGCGCACTTCATCAAGCGAGACATCGGGGGCATAACGTATCCCGCCCTTCGCCGGACCCCGTGCGAAGTTATGTTGTACGCGATAACCTTCAAAAACTTCCAACCGCCCGGAATCCATTCGCACCGGAATATAAACCTTGATTTCGCGGTTCGGCACGCGCAGGACGTTGTACAAATCAGGGTCTAAATTCAACAACTGCGCGGCGCGGTCAAAGCGCGACATCATAGACTCAAAAGGATTGACTTCCTTTATTTCCCGCGCATCATCCACCATCGGGTT